>JAKQBU010000423.1 GCA_029573975.1 Planctomycetota bacterium | reverse complement strand
GGCCCGCTGACGGAGATGGTGGTGATGGGCAACCTGGCGATTCGCAACCAGGGGGTCAAGCTGGAGTGGGATGGCCTGGCAATGAAGGTGACCAACCACGAAGCGGCCAACCAGTTTGTCCAGCGGCAATACCGCGAAGGCTGGACGCTGTAAGAGCAGCACGGTAAAATTTGAAGTAGTTTTTTGGCTCTGGCAAGAATCCCTTGCCAGAGTTTTTTATTATTTAGGCGGGGTGACGAGGGTGTGGACCATGATGGCGTTGGTGGTGCCGGGGGCGCCGAGGGGCCGGCCGGCGATGAGGACGACGGGGTCGCCGGGTTGGGCCAGTTGGTTTTCGAGGGAAAGTTTGTCGGCCAGGTCGGAAAATTCGCGGATGTCGCCGGGCACGGGAGTGCAGACGGGAATGACGCCGTAATGCAGGCTCATCTGGCGGCAGGCGAATTCATCGGAACTCATGGCAATGATAGGGACATCAATACGGGCCTTGCTGAGCAGTTGGGCGGTGGAGCCGGTCTGGGACCAGACGGCCACCAGTTTGGCGCCGATCTCGTCGATCATCTGGGCCACCGTACGGGCGATGGCGGCAGTGACGGCCAGTTCATGGTTGGTTTCGATTTTCGGGCGGGGCAGGTCGATTTGGTCCATGAAGGATTCGGTGACTTTGGCGATTTTGGTGATGGTGCGGACGGCATGGAGTGGATATTTGCCGACGGCGGTTTCCCCGGAGAGCATGACGGCGTCGGTATAGTCCATAATGGCGTTGGCGATGTCGGATACTTCGGCCCGGGTCGGGGTGGGGTTTTCAATCATGGATTGCAGCATCTGGGTGGCCACGATGACCGGCTTGCCCAGCCGGCGGCAGAGCTGGGTGATGCGTTTCTGATAGAGCGGCACCTGGGCCAGATCCATCTCCACTCCCATATCGCCGCGGGCTACCAGGACCGCATCGCTGGCATGAACGATATTTTCCAGATGTTCCAGGGCTTCGGGTTTTTCGATCTTGGCGATGACTTTGATGGTCGAATCGGCCTTGTGGATATATTTGGCGAGCTGCTGAATGTCCGAATCGCTGCGGACAAAACTCAGCGCCAGGAAGTCGAGTTGGTGTTCGATGGCCCAGTCCACGCACTGCCAGTCCCGTTCGGTGATGGAGGGGACCGAGATATGGGTATCGGGCAGATTGATGCCCTTGTGGCTGAACAGGAACCCGCCGATATCGACGCGGCAGATGACTTTGTCCTTGAACTGTTGGGTGATTTCCATGGAAATCTGGCCGTCGTCAATCAGGACCCGCTGGCCGACCTCGACATCGCGGAAAAAATTGGAATAATTGGTGCCGAAGCAGACGGCCGAACCGGTTTCCAGCCCGGCGTGAATGGTTACCTCATCGCCGGGGTGCAGTTCCTGTCCTTCCGGCTCGATTTTGGAGGTACGGATCTTGGGGCCGCATAAATCGCCCATGACGGCGGTAGTGCGATGATGCTTCGCCCGGATTTGGTTGAGATTCCGCAGGACGTCGGCGTGTTTTTCGAGGTCTCCGTGCGAGAAATTCATACGGAAGACATCGACGCCGCTGGCGATGAGGGCTTCGAGTTGTTCGGGTTGGCTGGAGGCAGGGCCGAGGGTCGCAACGATCTTGGTTTTAATCATAGAATCCGCTTTAGTTTGAAGAGGAAGCAACCGAAAGAGCTTTCTTCAACCGTTGAAGAGCGCCCGCCTGGCCGGTGAGCCGGCTTTTTCCCGTGAGGGATTCGGTGGTGACGATTTTGGCTCCCTTGGTTTCCATGAGCCGCAGGGCCAGATGGGTGGTTTTGTCCTCGCGGCCGATAATGGCGTCGGCGACGATCAAGACCCGTTTCCTGCGATTGAGCAGGCCCAGTACGGTCTCTTTCACCGCATTTTCGGCCCCGATGCCGAAAACGATCAGCTCGTCCGCTTTAATATCGGTGAGGAGCCGGTCGGCGCGCGGCTGGGTGAAGGGGTCTTCGATCCGTTTTTCAAAGATGACCTGCTGGCAGGTGCTCAGGATATTCCGGGGCAAATCGAGGCGATTTTCCGGGCCGAACCGGACGGCGGAGGGCAAAAGGGTGTAGTGAATTTTTTCCTGGCCGGGTGAACCTTCCACGCAGCGGGGGGCATGATCCGGCAGGTCAAAGACCGAATCCGCCCGCCGGGAGAGGGAGGTGGAAATCACGGGGTATTTATAGACGCGAGCCCAGGCACAAAGCCTCCGAATGGCCCGCAGCGAAAGGGAGCGGTCGCGGCCGTTCAGGCAGACGGCGTCAATCTGGGTGTCGATGTCGATGAGGACTCGCCTGGGTTTTCTTCTCAGCAGTCCTACCATAATTCAATCCTTCTTTCCGAATAATCTACAGACTACTACCTGTTCAATCCAATCGACTGCCTGGCTCGCCATCTTGAAGGTTATTGAATGGTTCTGTTGACAATACTTGCTGGTATGTCCATGTTGTTATATCATAGTACCGGATATTTATAGAATGCAAGGAAAAGATAAAAAAATACAGGAAAATTTCGATTGGCCAAAACGCTGGAAGAAATCATCGTAAATTTAGATAAGTATAGTCCGCCAATGGACTTATGTGTTTTGTTTGGCCGGTCCGGCCCGGTTCATATTGAAGTGGGGTGCGGGAAGGGGACTTTTATCCTGAATCAGGCTAAGCGGCATCCGGAGATAAATTTTCTGGGGATTGAGTGGGCCAATGAATTTTATCGGTACTGTGCGGACCGGATGCGGCGGTGGGAAATGGCCAATGTGCGGATTTTGCGGGCCGATGCCCGGGAGTTTATCGGACGTTATGTTAAGGATAGCAGCGTCGGGGCCTTTCATGTGTATTTTCCCGACCCCTGGCCCAAGCGGCGGCATCAGAAGCGGCGATTTTTCACCCCGGAGAATATCCGGCAGGTTTGGCGCTGTCTGGTGGGCGGGGGGCAGTTGCGGACGGCCACCGACCATGCGGAGTATTTTGAAATCATGTCGCAGGTGCTTTTGCGGGAGCCGGGGATAGCAGAATTGTTTGAGCCAGTGGAATTTTATCCCGCGGAGGCCGCCGATCCGGGCGAGTGGGTCGGCTCCAATTTCGAGCGCAAATATCTGAAGGAGGGCCGGGCCATTTATACCCTGGCGGTGAAAAAACGCTGAGCCGATTCCGGTAGAGAGTGATTGTTATGAAGAATTGGATGGAAGTCGCCGGTTTGTTTTTGAAGCTGGGAACGGTTGCCTTCGGCGGCCCGGCGGCCCATATCGGGATCATGCACGATGAAATCGTGAAGAAGCGGAAATGGCTGACGGATCAGCAATTTCTCGACCTGGTGGGGGCTACCAATCTGATTCCCGGCCCGAATTCCACCGAGATGGCCATCCATATCGGGTATTTGCGGGCGGGCTGGAAAGGACTGATTTTGGGGGGGCTGGGTTTTACGGTGCCGGCTACGCTCATTGTCCTGGTGCTGGCCTGGCTGTATGTGCGGTTTGGGACGGTGCCGCAGGCCCAATGGATTTTCTATGGCATCAAGCCGGTCATTATCGCCATTGTGGTGCAGGCCCTGTGGAATCTGGGAAAAAAGGCGGTGAAAGGACCGGTTACCGCCGTGGCCGGTTTGGGGATTTTGGTCCTGTATTTTATCGGGATCAACGAAATAGCCCTGCTGTTTGGCGGGGGCCTGGCGGTGATGCTTTTTCTGAATGGGCATCGGCTGCGCAACCGGCTGATGGGAGTGTCCCTGCTTCCGCTGGGCGGTGTCGGGCTGCTGGCGCAGGCGGTTCAGCCGGTTACGCTGTCTTCGCTGTTTTTGATTTTTTTGAAGATCGGTGCGATCTTGTACGGCAGCGGGTATGTCCTGATGGCTTTTCTGCGGGCGGATCTGGTGGTGCGGCTGGGGTGGCTGACCGATCCGCAGTTGATCGATGCCATCGCCATCGGGCAGGTTACGCCGGGGCCGCTGTTCACATCCGCCACCTTTATCGGGTATCTGCTGGCCGGGGTGCCGGGGGCGCTGCTGGCCACCGCCGGAATTTTTTTGCCGTCCTTTGTTTTTGTGGCGCTGTCGAATCCGCTGATTCCGCGGATGCGGAAATCCCCCTGGATGGGCAGCCTGCTGGACGGTGTCAACGTTTCTTCGCTGAGTTTGATGGCGGCTGTGACCTGGCAACTGGGCCGGGCCACGCTGATCGATCCGTTCAGTATTCTGATTTCGATGGTAGCGCTGGGGCTACTGATCCGGTTCAAAATCAATTCGACCTGGCTGATTGCCGGGGGGGCCTTACTGGGTCTGATGCGAACGTTTGTGTAAATTTACTCCTGCGGTACAGCCTGAATGCTGCCGAGGGTTTCGATTTGCAGTTGATAATCCGGGGGGAGCTGGGCGCGGTAGCGGATGGTGTTGCCCTCTTTTTGCCAGCGGACGGAAAGAAGGCCGTCTGCCGTGGGCATTTTTCCCTCGCACCCATTCAGCCCGGTATCGGCCAGCCGCAGGTGGACGGTCTTATGCTCGGAATCGACGGCATAGATACCCAGCACATCGCGGTAGAGCACATGGGCCACATGCGAGGCGAAGCCGTGGTTGCAACTGGCGTAGGCCCCGACATTTTCCCAGAGCGTCCCGGTAATCTGCGCCATATAGAGGAAGTAATCAACGATTTCGTTTTTCACCTGCCCGCATAAACCGTAGCGGCTCAGCAGCTCCAGCCGCAGGTAGTTGCCGATAAAGGCGTTGGCCGGTGCGACCTCCGGCCAGGTTTTGGCTGCGTCCCGTTTGGGGCCGAAGTCCTTACAGAGCGTATCCCACAACGCCGGATGGGTAGTGGGAGTAGCTACGTTGAAAAAGAAGGCGTAATACTGGCAGACTTCCGTGCGGTTGGCGGTTTTCTGCAGTTGGCCGTCCTGGCGGAGGGCATTGTCGGTAAAGAAAGTGCCGTCGAACGATTTTTCCCGGATGGTCTGGCGGATTTTTTCCGCCTGTTCCAGCAGATCGGCCCGGTTATATAATTTTCCGGCGGTTTCCAGCACGGCGGCGTAGAGCATATTGGAGGGATAATTGACATCCTGGGTGAACTCATTGGCTTTGGACCATTCGACAAATACCCAACTGTTCAGCTTTTCCAGCAGGCCGTCTTCATTCTGAAAGGATTTGAAATACTCCAGCAGGGCGATGACTTTTGGCTGGAGGGCATCGACCATTTCCCGGTCCCGGCTGCGGGTGAGATATTCCGGCAGTTCGAGGACAAACCACATCGCCCAGTTGGGAATGAAAACACCATCGTTGTGATCGGCCGGGTAGCACATCGGCAACATGCCGGCCGGCAAAAATTCAAATTTTTCCGGCAGCAGAAAGTTTTCCAGAAAGTTTTTCTCGATCGCGGTATGACCATTCAGATCCGCCGCCACCCGTGCGGTAAAGAAGCTGTCGCAGAGCCAGCCGGCTCGCTCGCGCGAGGGGCAGTCCATGAAGATATCCACCGCGTTCTGCCGGAAGGTCTGCCGGGCGGCCTCAAAAATTTGATTCAGGCGGGCATCGTCACAGGAGAATTCCGCCGTGCCGGTCTGGTCGTTGGCGTATTCCCGCAGGTAGAGGTTCGTTATCGTGCAGCGGCCTTTCAGCACCATCAATTTTAGATAACGGAACGTATAAGGCTCAAACGATTCCAGCGAATATTTCCCCGGTTGAAGGTCATAGCCTACCCCATTGACGCAGCCGAGCCTTTTGAAATCGACATCCTGCCCGGTGAGAATCTCATCGAAAACCAAAATCAGTTTAGCGGCCTGGCTGCAATCCACCTGGCAGCCGATGAAGCCCGTCAGGTTTGTGCCCAGATCCGCGATCTGAAAGGTATTTTCCGCCAGCTCCATATTTTTTTTCGAGAGGTAGGGTTGCTGGATCTCCTGGAAGGATTCGGATTGGATTTTCTGCAAGGCGCTGGAAAGCACTACTTCCAGCTCCCCTTCGGGAAAACCTTTCAAGGCCGGGCCGATGTCGGTTAAGGACCGGTCTTTCCAGAGTTGGGCCGGGGCTTCCTGTGAAGTCAGTTTTCCCTGCGAAAGAACCGTCAGCGGCGGGCGGAGGCTGAAATCCGGATAAGGGATGCGGCGGGGCAGGAGATTTTTGGCCGCCGTCACCGTGCATTCAACCGTGGGAAACGCTGCCGCCGGTACATGGCGCCAGGCATCCCAGGAGCTATCGAGTCGGTAGTATTCAATGAAGGGACGCTGAAAACTGTATCGCTGTACTTTCTGCACGCGGCTGGTAAGAACCGAAGCCACGAACGGCTGGCCCTTGCCCGCGGTGGAGGCGGCCACCTGGCCGTCCACCAGCAGTTCGGCCTGGAGGAACGAAGGCTGGTCGAGCAGGTAGTAGCTGTTGACGTTGTATCCGGCTGTTTCGATCGCCAGAATATTTTTCTCGTTCCACAGTTCCCGGCCCAGATTCCATTCATCCACCCGGTAGTAGCCGTGCGGTCCCCGTGCCGGTCCGTGGCCGATAAACCGGCCGTTCAGAAAGATTCGATAGAGGGTGGAGCTGGTAATCCGCAGCACGGCATTATTGGATTTTGGATTTTGCACCTGGGTACGAAAGCCCACCAGCAGATTTTTTTCCGTTTCCCGCCCCTGCGGCCAGACCGGCTGGGCGGCCAGGAAGGAAGGATTATCTAATTTCTCGTAATACGGTTTCGCAGGGTCGGCTGCCGATAAAACCACAGCACAGGAAAAGAGGAAAGCCAGAAAAGAGAGGAAGGGGTAGTGCATAATCGGAACTCCTTGTCCTGCCCTGTCTTTTTTTTTACTACCCTGATCTGACGAGGATTTTAGCAAAGTTCAGGGTTTAGTAGAATTTGACGGGCGGTTTTGGTTTTTTCTTTTTGATGCCCATTTTCCCGGCCAGCTTGACGGACGGGGTGACGGCGCCGGCGGCTTCGAGGGCCTCCTGCTGGCGGATGTGCTTGCGGATGATATACTGTTCGATGATGCCGCCGAAGGTGCTGGCCATGATGTAGAGATTCAGGCCGCTGGGGGCGCTGTAGAGAAAGACCAGCATCATAACGGGCATCATAACCAGCATCATTTTTTGCTGCTGGGCCATTTGGGGATTGGTTTGGGCCATGGAGGTCTGGGGGGTGAGTTTCTGCTGGAGATACATTCCTACCGATAAAAGAATCGGCAGCAGATTAAAGGCGTCAATGTTGCCAATCAGGCTGCCGATCAGCGGGATATGAATCGGCTTATCGACGCCGAAGACGGAAAAGGGAATCAGCCGGTCGGGGGCGGAGAGGTCGGTCAGCCAGTGCCAGGCGGCGGGAAAGAGGCCCTCATGACGTAATGCCACATTAGCGTCCACGGCGGTATAAAGGGCGATCCAGATGGGCATCTGCAGGAGCATGGGCAGGCAGCCCAGGATGGGGGTAGCGCCCTG
>JAKQBU010000400.1 GCA_029573975.1 Planctomycetota bacterium | reverse complement strand
GTTATGTCCGATACATATTCGCCTGGTTTGGCCATGATCCTGTCTCCCAGAAAAACATTTTGCTCTGTCATTTCTCTGGAAGATGCATCGACCAACATGGTCAAATTCCATTAATAATCCCGGTATTTATGCTACAGTCTCGAATTATTAAAGATGTTGATGGTAAAATAATTCCACATGTCAAAATACGTGGTCAAATGGATACTGAAAACAGTAGTGGTGGTATAGCAACAACTGAAAGTAACGAAGAAGGTAGATTTGAATTATTTGATTTTCCACTTACGAAGAATTCCAGTGAAACAGGTGTTATAATATTTACACACCCAAACTATGAGAGTGTGACTATCTCGAATATCTACGATATGGGACAAAATGAATTAGAATCTCTTGATGTAGTAATGTCTAATGGTTTGAAAATAACCGGCGTTGTGGTTGATTCAAATAATAATCCCCTTGTTAATGCAACCGTTGAAGTTCTGCTTAGCACAGGAATCATTGTTAAAAACTGCATGACAGATTCAAATGGTCGATTCGAGTTAGCAGGATTGGAAAAGGGAACGATTACATTACGTTCATATACAAAAAACTTTAGCCAAAAAATAAACCAAACTTTGACTCTGTCTGAACAAGACCAAAATCTCGTTTTAAAACTCCAACCGGTAGAGTTCGAACAAGATCTTGAAACATATACTTTATTAAATATGCAAGTAGCCAACATGACACCGGCACTTAAAAATATATTCGACCTTCCGATCGATGAAGGAGTAGTTGTTCTTGATCCCGGGCCCGATTGTGAACGTCTTGGTATTGGTGAATTAGAGATAGGTTATTGTTTTTCTATAGTAGGGGACAATAAAATTTCAAATATAAAAGAAATGATCTCAGAAATATTACGAATTCATGCCAAGCCTAGGCCAACTGGCGGAGGAATGATCCACGAAGGGTATAAGGGTATGATTCGGTTGGGTTACATCATGAGAGGGGGGACAAGAATGCCACATTTAAAACTTAACGATGAGGATGTAAAACAATTAGAAATACTCGGAGAAAAGTTCGGCATTCAAAATAATACGACTTATCAAGATAGTGTAGCAGAGGATTTATTAGAACTTTCTTATCCAAGAATTTCAACAAAAATAGAGATCATAAGCATCCCTTTAGATGAACCAAAGTTGAAAGAGTTTATTTCAGCTGACCAATCAGAAACCAGAGTAGTTACACAGAATGAACTGAAAATACTGTATGATATCTTCACATTTAATTCAGAAGCGCAAATACTTCGATCACAGACAATAAATGCGCCTGTTGGTAAAGTAAAAACCTGGTTAGAAATTGAAGACGCCCTGGCTGGAGTCGAAATTAACAATGCAATTGAGGAGGATGAAAAAAGTTTACAACTTGAACTGAATTTCAATTACTTATGCGACGATGCCGAAGGGAATCGATTTTCTGCAATATCCACGGAAACTGCCGCTATGGTTCCATCAGGTCACTTTCTTTTAACAGGCGGAACGATTCCACAAAAGAATCAAGCAATCATTTTACTGCTCAAGCCGGAAATTCAGGAAAAGCCGCTTCCCCAAACCGGACTTCTTAAGACAGAAAATTCTGCCGGCGAAAATGGACCTGAAATTACTGCAAAAGCTACCTCGAATGGAGAGAAGGCTTTCTATTCCGCCTATCCGGTCAATCGCAGCGTATTAGATTTCCCGGAAACCGATGATTTTTCCACGCCGGAAAGTGCCTATGCGGCCATTAACCGGGTGATGGCGGCGGACGATCAGGAAGGATGGCAGCGGGTCAGCGTGAAAAGTCTGGCCGAAAGATTATCCCAGGAGCAAAATAGAAAGAGAGAAATTGATCCGGAATGGTCTAAGGTGGTTTTAAACGCTAAAATTCTCGAGGTTCGAATCAAAGACGATCAGGCCGTGGTCATCGCGGAATTTCCGCAGAATCTTTCCAGTAAACCCATTAAGAACCCCATTGATTATCGGCATCTGATTCTGGAAGACGGCAAGTGGCTGAACACCGGTGAAAACCGGTACGATACCATTGAACAGGCCCGGGCGAAATTTGACCGGCTCCTTCAATCGCAATTGAAAGCAAAGCAGGAATATAACCAGGTACTCGATAACTCCGAAGAACTGGTACGATTGGCAGATGAGCTTTTTGACAAGCTTCGCAAAGCGGATTATGAAAAAATCCTGAGTTATTACGACGAACAGACCGGCAAGTGGTCGCGGGACGGCTGGAAAAAACTCGGCCTCGATTATATGGTCCATACCAATTGGCCGGGCTTTGCCCTGTGGGTTTGCCGGACCTTCCAGGACAATCCCATCCAGTCCGTGGAACTGGGAGAAGTGTTTATCAGCGATAAACAGATAGCCGAGGAACCCAATCTGCCTGCCGTACCCTACAAGGTGACCCTGCAGGATGGCGGAATTCTATCCGGCGACCTGTATTTTTATTACTCGAACGAGAAATGGCAGCCCGCCGAAGGCCTCGACTGGCACCTGCAGAAAAATCCGATCAAGCAAAGCAACACACACATCAGTGCCCGACCCGATCTCGACCACAACTTCGACATGGCTCAACCATGGAAGTCTATGACTGGCAATGATTCGCAATTCTGCAAGGATTTTGAAGAAGCACGGAGTTCCGATATAAAAAATTCCGATGGGAGTGCCATCGCAAAATACCAGCAATTTATGGACAAATATCCGGATTCTCCTGCCAATGTTCATCTTTTGAATCTCATGTCTGCTGTCTATTTGCGATCTAATCAATATGATCTGGCTTGTGCGGCATTAAAGCAGGCCATTCAGATCGCAGGCGAAGACCGATTTGTAAATATACTCGAAATGAATCTGGCAAATGCCGAGAGGATGGCGGGCGATCTGGCAACCGCCGAAGCCCGGCTTAAACGAGTGATGGTTGTTCCGGTTCCGGAAACACTCGAAGATTCCTATGCGGTTACACCTCAACTTTTTTCCGCCCCTTTCTTTTTGGCCGAAGTCTATCAAAAAATGGGAGATCCAGCAAAAGCCGACAACCTGCTGAAACAAACGGCCGAACGGGCATGGCAGATGACACAGGATAATCCCGATATTGAATGGCTGCCTTCTTGGATTGGCAGTGCCTTTCAAAGACGAATTACTCTTCTACTGGAAACGGAGCCGGAAAATCTCGAGGGACGCAGCTTATGCACTGGCGGAAGAACTCAAGGAGAAGCTCCCCCATTACACCGGCATGTTTGATTACAATATGATAATAAGCGGGATTAGAAATTACCAGAGCCGAAAAATTGTAAATATAAATTGTTATTCGGATAGTAAAACGGCGCAGACAACAATTGATCTATTAGCCACATTTATGATAAAACCTATTTTATTTTATGATTTGGAAAATTGACTGAACGATCCTTGCGTATATTTTTCGCTAAATTTCAAAATTAAGTTTTTGCTTGACGGGGGGAAGGGGCGGGGGGTAGGATGGTTTTTCTAGTACCTGGCACATAAGGAGATGCAGTTATGTTCAAGCGAAACGGGATAGCGGCGGCGGTTAGCGTATTGGTGGTGGTTTGCGGTTGGGGGGCGTGTCCGTTGATGGGTCAGGAGGCCAGCCAGGCGGGTGAGGGGCCGTTTGGGCTGGCGCTGCATTTTCCGGACCGGCTGCATGTGTTTGTGTGGCGGAACTGGCAGTCGGTGTCGCTGGAGAGGATGGGGCAGGTGCTGGGGACGACGCCGGAATCACTGGCGGAGATCGGCCAGTCGATGGGGCTGCCGGAGCAGGGGGCGATTTCGGATGTGTATCTGCAGCGGGGGTATATCTCGCTGATCCGGCGGAACTGGCATTTGATTGCGCGGGAGCAGATGCTGAAGCTGCTGGGGTGGTCGGAGCAGGAATTTGCCTTTACGCTGCGGGAAGATGATTTTCTGTGGGTGAAGCTGGGGGGCGAGCAGAGCAATACCCCCCCGCTGCTTTATGTCCCGCCGTCGGAGGAGGCGAAGGAGCGGTGCGGGCAAATCCGGGCAGTGGTGGAGAAGCATTTCGGGCAGGCGCTGGCGGAGCCGCCGGCGGAGGAGCCGTTTGCGTTTGTGGAGAAGCTGTCGCGGCCGACGGGGGAGAAGATCGAGAAGGTGGAGGCGGGCAAGGACGAGGCGATCCGGTTTATTTATTCGTATTTTGCCTCGTTTGGGGATCCGCTGCTGCATCCGGAGCTGAATCCGTATCCGGACGGGATGCTGGAGCGGCTGAGCCGGGTGGGGGTGAACGGGGTGTGGATGCATGTGGTGCTGCGGCAGTTGGCGCCGGATCTGATTTTTGGTGAGTTTGGGCAGGATCATGAGAAGCGGTTGGCGACGCTGCGGGGGATGGTGGAGCAGGCGGGGAAATATGGGATCAAGATTTATTTATATATGAACGAACCGCGGGCGATGCCGGATGCGTTTTTTGAAAAGGAGGGCCGGCAGGAAGTCAAGGGGACGGCGGAAGGAGGGTATTCCGCGCTGTGTACCTCGACACCGCTGGTGCGGCAGTATGTGAAGGATTCGCTGACGTACATCTTCAAGAATGTGCCGGGGCTAGGCGGGGTGTTCACGATCAGCGCGTCGGAGAATCTGACAAGTTGCTGGAGCCACGGCGGCGGGGCCGGTTGTCCGCGCTGTTCGAAACGGTCAGCCGCGGAAGTGATTGCGGAGATTAACAGCACAATTGCCGAGGGGGTGTGGGCGGGGAACCCGGAGGCGAAGGTGATGTTTTGGGATTGGGGGTGGGCGGATGAATGGGCGGAAGCGATAATCAACGGGCTGCCGCAGCAGGCGTATCTGATGAGTGTGAGCGAATGGGATCTGGTGGTGGAACATAGCGGTATCCCGACTAACATAGGAGAATACAGTATTAGTGCGGTGGGGCCGGGGCCGCGGGCCAGCCGGCACTGGGGGTATGCCAAAAAACACGGGATGAAGACGATGGCCAAGGTGGCGTTCAACAATACCTGGGAGTTGTCGGCGGTGCCGTATATCCCGGCGATGCATCTGGTGGCGGAGCATTGCCGGAACCTGACGGCGGCGGGGGTGGATGGGTATATGTTGAGCTGGTCGCTGGGCGGGTATCCCTCGCCGAATTTGCAGATTGCCAGGGAGTTCAGCGAGCGGAAGGATAGTACGGTGGAAGAGGTGCTGGCGAAAGTGGCGCGGGACAATTACGGGACGGCGGCGGTGGAGGATATGCTGCGGGCGTGGGGCCGGTTCAGTGCGGCGTTTCGGGAGAATCCGTATGTGGGTCTGTATTCAGCGCCGTATCAGAATGGCCCAGCCAATCCGCTGTATCCCACGGCGACGGGACGTGGGGCGACGATGGTAGGATTTCCGTTTGACCATGTGGATGCGTGGCGCGGGCATTTTCCAGCGGAGGTGTATGCGGAGCAGTTTGCGAAGATGGCGCGGCTGTGGAAGCCGGGGCTGTCGGATTTTGAAAAGGCGCTGGGCCGGCAGGAGGAGGCGGGGTATCGTGCCCGGCTGCTGGAGGATTACACCATTGCGCAGGTGTGCTGGCAGTATTTTCGCAGTGTGGCCAATCAGACGCGGTTCACCTTAGCCCGCAATGCGCTGGCGGCGGAGGGAGTGAAGCCGGAGGAGCGGGTGAAGTATGCGGAGGCGATGCAGAAGGCGGCGGAGGAGGAGCGGGAGATTGCGGTGCAGATGTTTCATCTGAGCCGGCGGGACAGCCGGATCGGGTTTGAGGCGTCGAACCATTACTATTATTTTCCGCTGGATTTTGTGGAGAAGGTGATCAACTGCGAGTATATCCTGCAGGACTGGCTGGCGGGGGCGGAAGGGAATCAGTCGCCGGTGGTGGCGCCGGGGGCGGAAGCGGCCAAGCTGGCGGGCGGTTTTGCCTTTACGGAGGGGCCGGCGGGGGATGCGGCGGGGAATGTGTTTTTCAGCGATATCCCGAACAACCGCATCCACATGTGGTCGCTGGATGAGAAGCTTTCGACGTTTCGGGAGGATTCTGGGGGGTCCAATGGTTTGATGTTTGATAGCGGCGGCAATCTGATTGCCTGTGCGGGTGGCAGCCGCCAGGTAGTTTCCTTCGATCAGCAGGGGAAAGTGATGGTGCTGGCGGAGCGGTATAATCAGAAAAAATTTAACAGCCCTAACGACCTGTGGATCGATCCAAAGGGCGGGATTTATTTTACCGATCCCTGTTATGGAGACAGGAACAACCTAGAACAGGGCGGGGAGCATGTGTATTATCTGACGGCGGACCAGAGTCAAGTGGTCCGGGTGGCGGGCGATCTGGTGCGGCCCAATGGGGTGATCGGGACGCCGGACGGCACGAGGCTGTATATTGCCGATCATGGGGACAGTAAGACGTATGAGTACCGGATTAACGTTGATGGGACGCTGGCAGACAAGAAGTTGTTCGCCGCCAGCGGTTCAGACGGGATGACGATGGATAGCCGGGGGAATGTATATTTGACCAATCAGGCGGACAGCACGGTGGATGTGTACAATCCGCAGGGTAAGAAGCTAGTGGCGATTAAGATTCCGGAGAGGCCGGCTAATGTCTGTTTCGGCGGTAAGGACGGCAAGACGCTGTTTATTACGGCGATGACGTCGCTGTATGCGATACCGATGCAGGTAAGCGGTAACAACTAGTGCATCTTTTCTTCTAATGCGTACGGCGATACATGATGACGGCGGAGCCGGGGGTGTTCTTGATGGGTACGGCCAGGCCGGTCTCCATGAGTTCTTTACCGGAGGTTTTGGAGGAACCTTCGACATCGAAGTTGGTCAGTTCATATTCCGCCGCCGGATCCAGCCCCTGCAGACGATATGTCTGGGATTCCTGCTGGTTCTCTTTGCGGCGGAAGGCCTGCACGACGCCATCGCCCTGGTCCGGGCGATTAAATTGCCAGGCAATCCAATGGTCGAGCTGGCGGCTGTAGGCGGTTAAGGGGTAGTAGTCACCGAACATACAGGGAGCTATTTTTCGGCATTCGGCATAGGCCTGCTGCTGAGCGGCGGTGTTTTCCGGATTCAGACCACCCATGCCGAAACCGGGTAGGTAGAAACTGCGGAAGGAGTAGAGATCATAATGATAGGTTCCGGTGCCCTGGAACGGCAGCCAGAAGGAAAGGCCGTAGGTATGGGCCTGGTTGGCTTCCACAACGCCTTCCATGGTGGGGAACTGGAAATCACTCCGCAGCAGGGGTACGGCCCGCCGCATGGTCTCCAGATCGTTGCGGCGGCCGCCCGAGGCGCAGGAATCGATGCACAGATGGGGGTTGCGTCGTTTGAGTTCGTCCCAGAAAGCCAGGTGGCCCTGGACATAGAAGTTTTCCGTGATGCCCTGACGGTCGGGTGCGTCATTATTTCGCCAACTGGGACAAGGGCCGTTGCCGTTCATGTCTTCGCGATACCAGTCGATGCCCTGGGATTTGATCATGCCGTCGATATGGTTGATCAGCCAAGCCAGGGCGTCAGGATTGCCCTCATCGAGAATGAGGCCGACGGAACCGGGGTGCAGCAGCCATTCGGGGTGATTTTGAGCCAGCCAGGAATTGGGATCGCCCACCCGTTCCGGTTCGAACCACAGGACGAACTTCATACCCTGAGCATGGATCCAGTCGGTAAAGGGCCGGAAACCTTTGGGGTATCGCTCCGGATCGATTTCCCAGGTGCCGGTATTGAGCCAGGAATCGTTGCCTTTGTAGGGGCCGTTGCGGTTGGGATACCAGGTATGGGCGCCGCCGGCGTCGCGCCAACAAATATCCACATGAATGCCTGCCTCCTGAAACTTTTTTACGTACTCAATGTTGTCCTCTGAGGCACCGACCTGAATCTGGGCCAGCGGGCCCTGCGGCTGGCCGTTCACTTTCGGAATGACATGGGCCATATACCAGCGGCGCCAGAGGTTTTGGGCCCGGATTACGTCGGTTCCTTCCCAGAAGACCAGGGCAATCAAGGGGGTGCGGATCTGCTCGCCGGGCTGAAGTACCAGATGGGTCAACTGCTGGCCGGCCTTGATCCGCAGGCCATCGGCGTTATCGCGGATAAAGGAAGCGGCCCATTGGCCCGGCCAGCCCACTGCCAGCATTAAGCCGCCGCCCGGTATTTGCAGATTAAAATAAGGCCAGCCTTCCGGGCCGTCCGACGATTTGCCGGAATAGGGAGGGGGCGCAAAGTTTTTTACCAAATCGGGAACAAGGGATATCTGGTATGGCTCAAAACTGTCGGCGGTGCAAAAATCGCCTTTGATTCCGTGCAAGAGGAATTCGTCATCGCCGCTGCGTTCCATCTGGATATCCAGAGCCTGGATGTCTTTTACGATGGGGGTAGCTGTTTTGCCGGTGTTGGTAAGGTACACAGTCCATTCCACCACGGGATAGTCGGAATATACTACCGCCATGCAGTTGACTTCCAGACCGGTACGGCGATCCTTCCAGGTGAGAATATGCCGGGTACGGGCGGCATCGAGTTTTTCCTGCCGGACCCTGTTCCGCCAGGCAGGCAGAAAATCTCTGGAAACCTGCTCATCATACAGGAAGGAAAACGGCAGGCTGGCGGTCTTGGGGGTCAAAAGATGGTTCTGCAACCAGCGGTCCCGCTGCTGCATTTCCTGGACTTTGACGAAATTATTTGCTTGAGCCATGCCCGCCGCCGGAACGATGCTCAGGAACAGGACAACAAACCAGATGACATGACGACGATTCAGGTGTTTTCGCATTTTTTATAGACTCCGTTTGTAAATCAAATTGCCATATATTGGTATGATATAGAAATAGTCAGGTGCGGTCCAGTAGCTACAAAGCCTTTTTTTGTTTGGCTGCCAAAACGCTTCCGGATTGGTTGCCTCGCTAATGCGCTTTGCAAACGTTATGGACAAGTCATCCTTGCTCTCAACACCTGACTGAACGGGTTTCGATCGTTTACACGATCTCCCAAATTACCCTGACATCCGTGCGGGAAATAGATAACACTTTGTCGTTATCCCTACTACTGGGGCTTCCAGCCGCCAGAATACTTTTAAAACGGCTGCTGCCAAAAGAAGCGGTACTTAGCCGTGGCGCGGCACTGAATACTGCCTGTTCTTTTGACAGCAACACCGGATCCCATTGCCGTCAGCAGACGGCGGCAACGGGAGTTTCCTCTTCGACCTCCTTTGCGTGTTTTGGTTCAGCCATGGCTTTTTCCGCTTGCCTCATCGCCAGAAATTCGTTGTCCACGAGGGCGCGAATCAAAGTGGAATCTATTTGGCGATAACCCAGAGTTAGAACTTTCTCTTCCACCACCCCGGCAATGACTCTCGCCAGGCCGCGCGGCAGGTGTCTCTCTCTTTCCAACTCCCGAACAATCACCGACTTATTCCATGGCTGAACTTCGCACTGTTCATAATCCAGGAGAGAGCGGCGGGCATTAAAGATTCTTTGGGGAATACTCCGTTTGACCACTTCAACCCGATTTCGTTTAATCTGCCGGTTGAGGCGATGCTCCTGCAGGGCCATCGCCGCTTTTTCCTGGCCGGTATCCGCCAGTACGACCTCGATCATGAACTGAATTTCATGAGTGGAAACCCTACCGGTACCATAATGATGCCGCAGATACAGACTTACTGCCTCGGCGAGCTGTTCGGCGACCGTCTCCTGGTAATCGCCGACTTCGCTCAAGGCAACCGTAATCGTGGCCAGCACTTTGGTGTGAAGGTACACTTCCAGAGAACCGTCGCTTTTTTCTACCTGCAATTGCATGCGAGTACCCTAATCATCAAAAAGTTTTTTCTGTCCCGGGGCCGGTTCCTTCCGGTCCATTACTTCATTGACTTCTTCGATGAACTGGCCTAAATCCTGGAAATCCCGATAGACGCTGGCAAAGCGGACATAGGCAACCTGGTCGAGAATTTTCAGGCGAGTCATGGTCTGTTCGCCAATGAAACGGGAGGAAACTTCCTGGCCCTGCCGGCGGAAGATTTCTTCCTCTACTTCCTCTGCCAGATTTTCGATTTGCTGCATGGATATCGGCCTTTTGTAACAAGCCTTTTGCACACCGGCGATAATGCGCTGCCGATTGTAGGGAACCCGGCTGCCATCTTTTTTTACCACCGTCAGTTTTACCGCATCTTCAACTCGTTCATAGGTGGTGAAACGGCGTTTGCAAACCAGGCATTGCCGCCTGCGCCGAATAATCCGGCCCCCCTCGCTGGAGCGGGAATCAATTACCTTATCCTGGTCTTCTTTACAAAACGGGCATCGCACGAGTTATGAGACCTAAATTATCAATTTTCCGAATAAATGACATCCACTCAGAAACACAGGTGTTTAATTATTATCTTGCAATACTCTACATATCGAATCAAAAGAAGGATAACTCACAATATATAGGATGTCAAATCAAAAAGCATTATAAATAAAGGATTTATATTCACACAACTGTTAATAAAATGTGAATAAATACATAAATATATTATTTACATGTATTTATATGGATACGTGTCGGAATTTAACAATAAAAAATAATTCGAGAATTTTTGTGATAAACATATATAGAAGGGAATTTCGCTAGACAGGAAAATTCCGACAAACCAGGAAATATATTTGGCTGGATTTTTAAAATACGGCCAATCACCATTCGCTGCCATACAACCAGCTTGATTATGAGGGGTATATCCTGTATCATATTTTGTTTTAGATCTACAAGAAGTTTCGAAAGGCTAAAAATTGTGTCGAATGTGATTACTACCTTAACAGAGCGGGGATTCGTCAGCCAGAAGTCGGATTTCGATTTAGCGGACAAGCTGACGCGGCCGGTGACTTTATATGCGGGTTTTGATCCGACGGCGGAGAGCCTGCATATCGGGCATCTGATGCAAATCATGCTGCTGGCACAGTTTCAGCGGCACGGACACCGGCCGATTGCGCTGGTGGGCGGGGCTACAGCCATGATCGGAGACCCCAGCGGCAAAAGCCAGGAGCGAGTGCTGCTCAGCCACGAAACCATCGAGAAAAATGCGGTGGGAATAAAAAAACAACTAGAACATTTTCTGGATTTTACCTGCGGGGCCAGTAGTGCGCTGCTGGTGAATAACTTTGACTGGATCGGAAAATTTTCGTTTATTGAATTTTTGCGGGATGTGGGCAAGCATTTTCGGGTGGGGGAGATGATGGGCAAGGAGTCGGTCCGCAAGCGGCTGCAAAGCGAGGCGGGGATGAGTTTTACGGAGTTCAGCTATCAACTGCTGCAATCGTATGATTTTCTGCATTTGAACCGGCATTATGATTGCGTGTTACAGGTGGGCGGCGACGACCAGTGGGGCAATATTACGGCGGGGATCGACCTGGTGCGCCGGCTGGAGGGGAAGGTGACGTATGGGCTGACCTCGCCGCTGCTGACCAACGCCAGCGGTCAGAAGTTCGGCAAGACTGAGGCGGGGGCCGTCTGGCTCGATGAGAAAAAGACCAGCCCGTATGAATTTTATCAATACTGGATTCGCAGCGATGACCGGGATGTGATTAAGCTGCTGAAATTTTTTACGTTCCTGCCGCTGGAGCAGATTGCGGAGCTGGAACAGGCGGTGCAGGCGGAGCCGGAAAAGCGACAGGCACAAACGGTACTGGCGGCGGAAGTAACAAAAATGGTACACGGGGAGGATGCGGTTCGTATCGCACAAAAGGCCTCGCAGGTGCTGTATGGCCAGGAAATCAGCGGGCTGAGCGACCGGGACCTGAATGATATCTTCGCGGAGGTGCCGAGTACGAGTTTCTCGCGGTCGCGGCTGGAAAGCGGTTTACCGCTGCTGGACGCCCTGTGCGAGACCAAGATATGCAGTTCCCGCGGCGAGGCGAAGAAACTGGTCAAATCCGGCGGTGTGTATGCGAATAATGTGAAGCTGGATAATATGGATCATTCCTTTGGCGTGGGGTCGCTGGCGTCGGAAACGATCCTGGTGCTGCGCAGCGGCAAGAAGAATTACCATTTGCTGAAATTTGAATAACGAGAAACCGGCCCAGGCCGGATGAAGGAAGCTGATATGAAGTTACCCCAGACACCAACACCGGAAAAATATGTCGGGTTGTATGTGATCGATTTTGGTTCGCAGTGTGCGATGGGCTACACGGCGGAGGAAGCGGCGGCCCTGCTGGAAACGGAGGAGCATGCCGGCGCCAAGGTCTATAAGATCTACCGGGCCTATCCGGACGGGCGGATGGAATTGCAGGCGGTGACACCGCAGCGATTTCAGTCGGAAAGCGGGATGTTCTTTCCCTGCCGGAATGAGAAGTGTGGGCAGCAGGAGTATCAGCAGTTGCTGCGGTGGTCACAGGAAGAGCCGCCGCCCTGCCGGGCGAAACTGCACCTGGCGCGGGAGGCGGACGGGCATCTGGTGCTGGCGCTGATTTATCCGGCGGAGTACGAACAGGAGATCAGCCGGTGGCTGGCGGCCAGCGGGTTTCAGGGTAGCGGGCCGGTGGAGGCGGGGATCAGCCAGGTCAGCCGGTATTATCAGCGTAATCTGGCGATGGTGCAGCGGGAGCAGCTCTGGCCGGTAGAGTCTTTGCGAAGCAGGAGTATCGAGGAACTGAAGGCCTGTGTGGGGATGGAACTGCAAAGGTAAGGCATGAGAAGTTTCCGCCGCAAGTGGCTGCTGGTTAATATGGGCTTGGTGTGGCGGCTGATGACCTGCCGCAGGGCCAAGGCTGATTCCCAGCGGATGCGCCGGCTGGACTATCCGGCCAGTACCCAGCGGCTGGGTGTGCGTTTTACGGAAAAGGTTCGGGATGCCTTTCGCCAGCGCTGGCTGCGGATTCATCGGTAAAATAGAAACGGTATTTTACTTTACATTTAGTCGTTTTGGTATATAATTATGTATTGTTAATGGTCTTTACTATATAAATACGGGTATGACAATGGCACAAAAATCCAGAATCGAATGGACCGAGTCCACGTGGAATCCCGTTACCGGCTGCAGCAAGATCAGTCCCGGCTGTAAAAACTGTTATGCGGAGCGAATGGCTTTGCGTCTGAGGGCAATGGGGAATCAAAATTATGCGAACGGATTTGACGTTACCCTGCACCGGCATGTTCTGGAGTATCCCCTCCGCTGGAAACAGCCCCAAACAATTTTTGTCAATTCCATGAGCGATCTGTTTCATAGAGAGGTACCCGATTCATTTATTTTTGATGTGTTTGATATTATGAACCGGGCGCCCCAGCATCGATTTCAGGTATTAACGAAACGGTCTGACCGTTTGTGCCAGCTAAATCCGGAACTTGCCTGGGGGGAGAATATCTGGATGGGTGTTTCCGTTGAGAACAGCGATTACCGGTATCGTATCGATCATTTGCGGAATACCGGGGCCACTATTAAATTCCTGTCGCTGGAGCCGCTGCTGGGGCCAA
This sequence comes from Planctomycetota bacterium, assembly GCA_029573975.1. Next base: position 1,411 of record JAKQBU010000400.1, on the reverse strand, counting down.
TCCCGGAATTATGCCTGGATGGAATCGACTGGGTGATCGTGGGCGGTGAGTCCGGCCCGAAAGCCAGGCCCATGAATCCGGAGTGGGTTACGGAAATCCGGGACCAGTGTATTGAGCAGAATGTACCTTTCTTCTTCAAGCAATGGGGCGGCGTGAATAAAAAGAAGGCCGGCCGCCTGCTCGAAAATCAGACCTGGGATCAAATGCCTTTCATAAATACTTATCAGGGGGCCACCTATGCTTCAGCTACCTCAGCCTGTTGATGATGGTTATTATATTCCTACGGTAAAAGAGTGGTCACGAGACAAACATTATTTTTTGATGCGCTACATGGATGCCTTTACGGTAGCCATGAAAAACAAAAACTGGTCCGGTTTGCATTACATAGACCTTTTTGCCGGGGCAGGAATAGAAAGGCAAAAAGACTCTGGAGAACTGGATTGGTGTCCGCCCATGATTGCTGCTCAAATACCGAAGGCTTTTGCCCAGCTACACCTCTGCGAATTAGACCATAAAACGTTTGATGCGCTGCAATTCCGGGTAAAACAATTTAAACCAGATTCTCAAATATTGCATGGTGATGCCAATGAAAAAGTTTTTGACATTATCAAAGAAATTCCAGATCGGACTTTATCATTGGCGTTTCTGGATCCGTATGGATTACATCTCGAATATGAAACACTCCAGATTCTAGCCAATAAAAGATCTGATCTCATCATTTTCTTTCCGGATCATCTGGATGCGCTACGAAACTGGGAACAAAATTATCTGGATAATCCTGATTCAAATTTGGATCGTTGTTTGGGAAAAGGTGCAGATTGGCGGTCTATTCTAAATAAGACGCCACAATATCAATGGGCAGGAAAGTTACGAGATTTGTATGTCCAGCAAATCCGAAAATTGGGGTATAATGAGTTTGAATTTGAACGAATTTCTATGCCCAAAGGACAACCATTATATTGTTTGGTTTTTTGTTCACGAGAACCTATAGCGGCTAGAATATGGAAAAGAATTTCTCAGAAGAAACCAGATGGCCAGCGAACCTTTGATTTTAGGGATTAATTCATTCAAATCCGCCTATAAAAAATACTTAGCAAATTTTGGTTTTTCCGGTATGATATGCTGGTTATTGGTGCAGTAAAGTAAGTTTGGTAAGTTCCGTTTGATTAGAAAAGAAAGCATATGGCATTACCGGTAGTAGCAATCGTAGGCCGTCCGAATGTGGGTAAGAGCAGTCTGCTCAATGCGTTAGCTGGACGGCAGATCAGCATTGTCGAGCCGACAGCGGGGGTGACGCGGGACCGGGTGAGCACGGTGGTAGAGCTGGAGGACCGGTATTTCGAGCTGGTGGATACGGGCGGGTACGGGATCGAGGATTGTGACAATCTGACGGAACATGTGGAAGGGCAGA
>JAKQBU010000371.1 GCA_029573975.1 Planctomycetota bacterium | reverse complement strand
GGCCAGCCGGTGGAGGGGGCGCAGGTGAATGTGTATCCGATGGGCCGGCAGGGGATTGCGACGGATAAGGAGGGACGTTTTGAGGCGCAGTGGAATCCGGACGAATGGGGCTCCGATCAGCCTACCGTGTACTATTTAGTGGCCCGGCATAAGGAGCGAAACCTGGCCGGTTCCGTGGAAATCCAGAAAGATACCAAAACCATGGATGTCACCGTGAAGCCGGGCGTGGTTTTCCGCGGCAAAGTGGTCAATCCGGAGGGGCAGGGGATCGACCGGGCCAATGTCACGGTCATGCTGCGGGCCGGCAGTTGGGGTTCCAGCCTGCGCGATGAAAGGATGATGACCGACACGGAAGGGAATTTTGAAATGCAGGCGATTCCGCCGGAGCACAAATACGATATCTACGCCAATGCGGACGGCTATGGGCAGTCGCGGCAGGAAGTTCGGACCGAAGATGCGGTGGACAGCCGGCTGGATGCTGGGACGCTGACGTTGAAACCGGCGAACCTGACCCTGACGGGGGTGGTGGTGGATGAGGAGGATAAACCAGTTGCTGGCGCAGACATCCACGCCTATGGCGATGGCCAGCCGGATCTCTATAATATCAAAACGGATGAACAGGGGAAATTTACCCTGAAGGTCTGCGAAGGAAGGCTCAATATTCAAGCCAATGTCCAGGGAGCCAAACGGCTGAGAGGCAGTATCGAGACGGAAGGGGGCGTGGCGGAGGTGAAGATCGTGGTCAGTGAAGCAGGATCGGATGGGCGGTTTGTCCCGAAGGAGCCGGCCTCGCTGGTGGGCAAGGCCCTGCCGGATCTGGCGGCCCTGTCTCTAGCCGTGGACCCCGCCGCCACGAAGGACCATCCGGTCCTGCTCTGTTTCTGCGACATGAACCAGCGGCCCTCCCGGCATTGCGTGCAGGAACTGGTCAAGAAGGCGGAAGAATTGAAAGGTAAGGGCATGGTGGTAACGCTGGTACAGGCAGAGCCGATGGAGCAGAAGGATCTGGATGAATGGATAAAAAAGTACCAGATTCCGTTTGCCGTTGGTGTTTTGAAAGACCAGCCCGACAAAACCCGATTCGCCTGGGGCGTGAAGGCCCTGCCCTGGCTGATTTTGACGGATAAGCAGCATGTGGTTCAGGCGGAAGGATTTACGGTGGGTGAACTAAACGATAAGATACAGGCTCTTCCGGCCGATTAAGATGACCCGATTTGAAAGGAAGGCACGATATGCGGAAACGAAGAGGTCTTATGGTAGTTGTGTTGGCGATTCTTTCTGTCTTTTTATATGCCGGTGTCGGGCAGGCCGACCAGAGTGATAATGCTGATACCAATGACTCCATAACAGTGATATTGGGCAGTGAGGGAAAAATAACCGTGGAAGGGATCGAAGTTGCCCTCACCGATCTGCCGGCCATCCTGTCGCAGGTGCAGGATCGGGAAAAGGTCGAACTCCGGTTCGGGGCGCAGACCGAGACCTTGCCGCCGGCGGAAGTGGAGTTACTGAGAAATTATCTGCTGAAGCTCAGTCAGGAATTGAAATTCAAAGATTTCACGGTACTGGACCACAGCCCTGCGGCTGTGGATCAAGCTGGCTCCGGCCCTTCCCCCTGGAAATACTGGAGTCTGCGGAAGGATATGGTTCTTGATGCGGTCAATGCCGATTCCTCCCACCCCATATGGAAAGAGGGAAAAAATCCCAACGATGTGTGGTCCTATGGCCACTCACCCCAACCAGCCGATGCCGCCAAACCAGATACCACCGAATTCAAGCTTTATACTGACATTGTTTTCATATATCCCGACCTTCCTATGTGGCACTTTTTGCCAAGACACCAGCTATTTGTGCCTGCCATTCATTTCAACGTTTCATCCGGGTTTCACTTTGGTACTCCACCGGGAATGGTTACCCTGCACGGCGGCGGTGAAATGAGACGGCTCAGCGTTGCCCGCTGGACGGCGCCGCAACAGGGGCAATATATGATATATGGTACCTTTTGTGCCGGCGATCAAGGTAATTGTGATTATTATGTTATTCAGAATCAAACCGGGGTCTTATTCTGCCAGCCGGATGAAAGTGAAACCAGGGCCTTTGATCTGACGGTGGCACTGAAAGCCGGGGATACCATCGATTTTGCCGTGGGTACCGGGACGGATTTTTATACTTGTGACTCGACGCCGGTGGAGGCGGTGATTGCCCCCAGTACCGGAGAAAAGATCAGCAAAGAGGAAATCCTGGGGGAAAATCTTTTCTGGGGTAAAATTCAGGATCCCAGGGTCCGGGACAGAGCGGCGGCGTGGTTGAAGCTGGCCGGTATGGTACAGGACCAGGCTGGCCAGCCGGTGGAGGGGGCACAGGTTATGGTTTGTCCGGTACAAAATAAGGGTGCCAGCTCGGATCGGGAAGGGAAGTTTGAGGTTCGTTGGGATCCCTGGAGGTTGGGGGGCGCAAATAAAATGACTAGCTATCTGGTCGCCCGGCAGTATGAACGAAATCTGGCAGCCATAATGGAAATTCCGGAGGATAACCAAGTTCCATATGTGACCGTATCGCCGGGTGTTATTGGTAACGGCCGGGTAGTGGACCCGGATGGAAAAGAAATTCCTAATGCCAGGATAAAACTAATCCTGTGCTTCCCCAATTGGCGCGCCGGCATAGATTCAGACAGCAGTGTCATAACGGATGACGAAGGATATTTTGAGGCGAAAGCGATCCCTGCGGAGTATGATTACCTCTTCCAGGCAAATGCAGAAGGATATGGCAAGACTCGAAAAGAAGTACACGCTGATGAGGCGGTAAACGGCCGCCTGGACGTTGGTACACTGGTCTTGAAACTGGCCAACCTGACTTTAACGGGAGTGGTAGTGGATGCGGAGGATCAGCCAGTCGCCGGGGCAAATATCTATGGCTATGGCGACGGCCAGCCGGACCTTGGTAATTACCAAACAGATGAACAAGGGAAATTCACACTGCACGTTTGTGAAGGAAAACTTAATATTCAGGCCGATTTTGTGGGGACAAAACCGATGCGCGGCAACATAGAAACCGAAGGGGGCGTGACGGATGTAAAGATTGTAATGAAGGAGAGTAATACCAGGCCACTGCTGTTCATGTCCAGGCAGGTACCCAAGGAGCCGGCCTCGCTGGTGGGCAAGGCCCTGCCGGATATGACGGCCCTGTCTCTAGCCGTGGACCCCGGCGCCATGAAGGATCAGCCGGTGCTGCTGTGTTTCTGCGATATGAATCAGCGGCCGTCGCGGCATACGGTGCAGGAACTGGTGAAGAAAGCGGAAGAATTGAAAGGTAAGGGTGTGGTGGTAGCGCTGGTACAGGCAGAGCCGATGGAGCAGAAGAACCTGGATGAATGGATTGCCAAATACCAGATCCCGTTTGCCGTTGGCGTTTTGAAAGACCAGCCCGACAAAACCAAATTCGACTGGGGCGTAAAGGCCCTCCCCTGGCTGATGCTGACTGATGTGCAGCATGTCGTTCAAGCAGAAGGATTTACCGTAACGGAGCTTGAGGAAAAAATTCAGGGAGTTAGGCCGAACTAACCGTTTTGCACAGGAGAGGCAGATTATGTTTCGATGGGCATGTTATGTACTATCTGTTGTGTCAGCCGTTGGCCTGGCATTTGCGGAAACTAAAGTTTCCCAGCCAGAATTTTCCGTGAAATTACCAGATGGTACCATGGTGGAACTGATCGGATTACGCTATTGCATGGCTGGCGTCCCGAAATTCAAGCAGGATGGCAATTATATTTGGTGGCGGCCCGATGGAACTTTGCTGCAGACAGCACCCGATGAGAGAAATTGGACAACATCATGGAGAGGCAGCTATTTCTTTGTATTATGTTTGCGAGGAACAGGCGATTACAGCTGTAAAGCCGATAATCTTTGGAGTGAAGATTTAGATATGCAGCCAGTCGTGAGGAAGGGAAAAGGTTTTGAAACAAATGATTTACGAAGATTTGTTTTGCGGTTTGATCCAGGGCAAGAGGAGGGAGACTTCCGGATCGAAATCGCCACAGGACCATGGCAGGTGGCACAAAAATGGAGTTTCTGGGATATGGCTACTCCAGAGGATAGTTTTTTCCCTAGTTCCGAACCGGTGATTATGCGATGTCCGGAGCAAAAGGGGGAGGATGTGGTAGCCGAGATCACACAAACGATTATGGATGAGGCCACCCGGCTTCTCCTTGTGGCTAAGGACTCGCAACCAGTTGCCGTGAGCAGAAATGAGGGAGGAAAAAGTCCCGGACTCATACGGTATATTTATCGCTTTATGAATTTTCATATGAGTAATATAGATCATTTTGAGTTTCAGAAGCGGCCGTATAATTATTGGATTACCTTCCATAATGTTTCGCTGGATCCGGGTCATAAGACCGAGGTCAAAATCAAGTTGGAGATAGTCGGTTCCCTGTTGGGTAAAACCCTGCCGGAAACAGAATCTTTAAATCTTTCCGTGGAACCGAACGAAAAGAAAGATCGTCCGGTACTGGTCTGTTTTTGCGATCTGAACCAGCGGCCGTCGCGGCATTATGTAGAAGAATTGGTCAAAAAAGCGGGGGAATTAAAAACAAAGGATGTAGTCGTTACCTTGGTGCAGGCCGAACCAATGGAACAAAAGGACCTCGATGAATGGATTGCCAAATACCAGATCCCGTTTGCCGTTGGCGTTTTGAAAGACCGGCCCGACAAAACCAAATTCGCCTGGGGCGTGAAGGCCCTGCCGTGGCTGATTCTGACCGACCGCCAGCAGGTAGTACGGGCGGAAGGTTTTGCGATAGATAAGCTGGCGGAGGAGATCGGGAAAATTCCCAATTAATCTTTTGTTTGGGATGGGATTAGGCTGCCTGGCTGGAGGGCGCCGGTGGGACAGCGGGTGCATTCCAGGCAGCGGATGCAGGAGGTGGCGCCGGGATTTTTATCAGGCGGGATGGCCAGCGTGCATTTATTATGACAGACGCCGCAGTCAATGCAGGCCGCCGGATCAAACCGCAGGAAGAAGACGGCGATGCGGTTGAACAGGCCAAAGATGGCCCCCAGCGGGCAGAGCAATCGGCACCAGGGCCGGTGAATGAAAAAGATCGCGGCCAGCAGCACCAGTGTAACCGTCAGCTTGATGGTATTGGGCCAGATGACCGCCGAACCCGCAGCCGCCTGCGAGACCATATTCGGAGCCGCCGCCTCCAGGGCGCCGGCTGGGCAGACGCTGCAGAAAAACAGGGGATGCTCCGCCCCCCATAGATAAGGAATCGCAAATACCAGGCCGACCAACACTACATATCGCAGGAAACCCGCCCGATGCGGGATTTTCAGTTTCGGGATGGGAATTTTCGCCGCCAAATCTTGGAGCAGGCCGAACGGACAGGCCCAGCCGCAGATAAAGCCGCCAAAGATCCCGCCCGCCACCACCAGTATCCCCAGCGCGACAAACGGAAACACATGCAGGGCGCTGAAGTGGGCCAGCACGCCGATCGGACAGGCAAAGGTCGCCAGCGGGCAGGCGTAACAGTGAAAGACGGGAGCACAAAAGCTGTGCAGACGCAGCGTCAGCGGGTCCAGCCACACCAGCAGAAAGCCCGCCTGCACCCAGACGCGCCAGGCGAGCAGTTTTTTCGCGAATCCGTTTTTGGGGGCCATGGACACCATGACTTTCTGTTACTTTACTCAGGTAGGGCAGAAGGAGGCGGGCCGTTCCGTCTCACCATAGGTCCGCTGGAGCATCCCATTGTCCCACCGGATGACCCCGCCGACCGTTACCTCTTTTACGAGGGCAAATTCGGACACCTGCAAAACATCATCCCGCGGTCCGGCATCGGCAATCGGTATTGGCGGCAGTTCGCCCACCGGCCCCTTGACGACCGGCCGGCTGCCGAAGAATGCACCATAGAGCAACAAAAGCACTCCCGCCGCCAGCACCGCCAGCGTCAAAAACAGCCGCACCTTTCTATGGTTATGCTGGGTCATATCTCACTCAAAAAAATGGCGGAGGCGAATGGGAATCGAACCCACCCGGGCCGCTCGCGCGGTCTGCACTGGTTTTGAAGACCAGGGGCACCACCAGGCACCAATCACCTCCATAGTAGAAAATCCTGAATTCTAAATCCTTAATTCGAAACAAATTGCAAAGGTAATAATTCCAAACACCAATCCATTATAACCGCAATCATCCCCCCATTGCCAGAGTTTTCTTGACCTCGTTATAAAACATCATGGTGGGCGAACCGCCGAAACCGATGGCCATCCAGGCGGCCTCGTCGATCTCCGCGTCGGTAAATCCCATAGTTTTCGCTTTATTGATATGAATCTTCAGACACGGCTCACAGCGGGCCAGCACGGACAGGGCAATCGCCAGGGCCTGTTTGGTGGCCGCGTCCAGAGCGCCGGGGGCATTGGCCGTTTTCAGGAAAGCCTGAAATTGCTCCTGCACGCCGGAAGGGGCGGCCGCGGCCGTTCCGCCCCCGCAGCAGCTCACCGGGGCCGGCGTTTCCGCACAGCAGGCGGTTTTCTGGACAGCCGGTTCAGTACAGCAGGCCGGGCTTTCCTTGGGTGCCGGTGGTTTTTGACAGCAGGTACTGCTCGTTTTGATTACCCGTTTGCCAGCCGTTTCGACCAACACTTTCCCGGTTCCCTTCGCCAATACCTTACCAATGATAGCGGCCTGGGTAATTCCTGCTTTGTGAAGCTGCGATACGAATTCCTGGGATTTGGCCGGTTCGATACAAATCAGCAGGCCGCCGGAAGTTTGGGCATCATAGCAGATATCCAGCATTTCCGGGGCTACGCCCGCGCCGGCTACGACGCGGCCGCTGCAGGATTCTTTGTTTCGCTCGACGGCGCCGGGGATAATCCCTGCCGCCACGGCTTCGAGGACGCCGGGGAAAAGCGGGATATCGTCAAAGTTGATCTGCACATCCACCCCGCTGGAGGAGGCCATTTCACTCAAATGCCCCAGCAGGCTAAAACCGGTCACGTCCGTGCAGGCGTGAGCCTGGTACGCAACCATCAATTCAGAGGCGGTTTTATTGAGGGCGGTCATGGAAGCGGCGGCGGCCCGCATACTTTCCGGCGCCGCCCGGTCGATCTGGGCGGCAAAAGCGATGATCCCGGTCCCCAGCGGTTTGGTCAGGACGAGAAGATCACCAGGCTGGGCACCGGCGTTGGTGACAATTTTTTTCGGATCGATGATGCCGGTGACGGCGAAACCGGCCTTGATTTCCGAATCGTTGATACTGTGCCCGCCGATGACCGCCACGCCTGCCTCAGCCATTTTTTCCAGGCCACCGCGCAGGATGTCGGACATCACCTGGTCGGGAACCTTGCGGGCGGGAAAACCCAGGATCGAAAGGGCGGTCGAAGGTTTTCCACCCATCGCGTAGATATCGCTGACGGAATTGGCCGCCGCCACCTGGCCGAAGACATACGGATCATCGACCGACGGTGTAA
>JAKQBU010000368.1 GCA_029573975.1 Planctomycetota bacterium | reverse complement strand
ATAAGTACTTATTAGATAATAGTCAAGAGAACTCATTTTTTGCTTGCTGTTCCAGGTGGGGTTCTCTATCTTACGCTCTTGGATTACTTGCCCGCAGCCGATTCGGGCGGACCAGCAGAACTGGATATATTGTTATATTTCCTTGTCTGGATTATGGTTATGAAAGTATGGACTTCTTTGGATGACTTTGCCAGGTGCGATACCGGCTGTGTTTTGACGATTGGTAATTTTGACGGGGTTCATCTGGGGCATCAGGCAATTATCAGGCAGGCAAAAAAAATCGCTCAGGAACAAAATCTGCCGCTGGCGGCAATGACCTTTGAGCCTTCCCCGGTTCGAGTGCTGGCCCCGAATAAAGCCCCTCAGGTCGTTACCCCCCTGGAACTCAAGATGCAATTGATGCAGGAACTCCAGGTGGATGAGCTAGTTGTGGTAAATCCGACTCCCGCTTTTCTGGCACTCTCAGCCGAAGAATTCGTTCAAAAAGTGATTACCGGCGTCTTTAACGCCCGCTGGGTTGTCGAAGGTCAGACTTTTAGCTTCGGGCAGCGCCGCGCGGGAACGATGGTCAGTCTCCAGTCGCTGGCAGAACGGTTCGGATTTAAGGCTTATATGGTTCCGGCCCAGACCGTAGTCCTGGATTCAGCGGTCGGGGCGGTGGCCGTCAGCAGCACCCTGGTGCGCCAGCAGATTTCTCTCAGCCAGTTTGATAAGGCAGCCAAATGCCTGGGGCGGCCATATGTTCTGGTGGGTACGATAGCGGCTGGCAAGGGCAAGGGCCGGGAACTGGGATTCCCGACGGCCAATCTGCAACTGGCCTGCCAGCAGCAGGCCATGCCGGAAGATGGATCCTTTGCCGGTTATGTTAAGATAGCGGAGAACTGGGAGCAACTCTGGCAGGAGAAACAATTTCATCCGGCGGCGCTGAGTATCGGCCGGCCGGTTACCTTTGCCGATCCAGTCTGGCGGATTGAAGCTTTTCTGCTAAATTATTCCGCCGAAATGGGTTCCCTCTATGGGAAACATATGATGATGATTCCGGTGGAGCGGATTCGCCCACAGATTAAATTTAACACCCCGCGGGAACTGATTGGCGCCATTGAGTCGGATTGCCGGAAGGTGCGCGAAATTTTAGCCCGAAAAAGACCGGAGGATTTATGAATTACCGCCAGGCCGTAACCGCCGTGGAATCAGCCCGGAAAATCCTGATTACCACCCACATCCGCCCTGACGGGGATGCGATCGGCAGTGCGGTGGCTTTGAGACAAGCCATCCGCGCCAAAGCACCAGGCCGGGAACAGAATCCATCCGTCGAAATCCTGTTTCTGGGAGAGATCCCGCAGGTATATCAGTTCATCGCCACCGAGCCGGTGCTGCTTTGGGGCAGGGATGTGACGGAACAAAAGGTCCAGGCCGGTCGTCTGGAAGAATATGATTTGATTATCGTGGTCGATACCAGTGCCATTCGGCAGTTGCCCGGCATCGGGGAATACCTGCAAAAACGACAAAAGAATGTTCTGGTGATCGATCATCATCTCTCCGGCGACGGGATCGGCCATATCCGGCTCATCGATACCGGCGCCTGTGCGGCGGGAGAACTGATCTATGAGCTGATTCGGCAGGCCGACTGGCCGCTGGATAAAACCGCGGCGGCCGCCATCATGACGGCCATTGGCACGGATACAGGCTGGTTCCGGTTCGAGAACGCTTCCTCCAAGGCCTTTCGTATTGCCGCCGAATTGATCGAGGCGGGGATTGCCGCCGATGACATCTATCAGCAAATCTATCTCAGCGACCCGCCCGAGCGGCTGCGGCTGCTGGGCATGGTCCTGGAAACACTCGAAGTCCGGTGCGGAGGGCGGCTGGCACTGATTCATATTACCAGAGATATGCTGAACCGGAGCGGGGCCAAACGCAGCCATATTGAGAATATCGTCAATGTGCCCCAGCAGATTGGTTCGGTGATCGTCGTGGCCCTGCTGGTGGAAGAGGAGAACAGCGGTACCCGCTGCAGCCTGCGGAGCAAATCGCTCGTGGATGTCAATGCCGTAGCCCGGCAGTTCGGAGGGGGCGGCCACGCCCGGGCGGCGGGCCTGACAATTCCAGAGGGCCTGCCGGCGGCAAAGGCGAAAATTATTACGGCCCTGAGCCGGGAATTGGAATAGAATTACGAAATTTTCCGTCTATACTATAAAATGGAGACCATGAATGTTTGAAAGTTATACCGAGAATGCCCGCAGCGTCATGGACCGTGCCCGGCAGGAGGCCCAGAAACTCCGGCACGATCATATCGGCACGGAACATATCCTGCTGGGCCTGATCGAAGTCAAGGAAGGTTTTGCGGCGGAAGTACTGCGGCACCGGAATGTGGATCTGGCCCGGACCCGGGAGCAGGTAAAAAAGATGGTGAAACATGGTGCTGGCCCGGAGAGTGGCGACTATGAAACACTGCCGCGTACCGCCCATGCGCAGAATGCCCTCAATGACGCGGTTAAGGAAGCCCGGTCCTTGAAGCATAACAAAATCGGCACCGAACATATTCTCCTGGGCCTGTTGTATGAAAACGAAGGCACCGGCGCCCAGGTGTTGCAAAATCTGGGTTTGCGGCTGGATGAGGTCCGCCAGGATGCTTTGTTTTTCATTAACCGGAGTAGAAATACCAGAATGACTGAATAAATTTGCGCTGCGAAAAACTTTACCGGAAGATGGCGGCATGCCTTCAGACTGTAAAGGGTGTATGGCGATGATACGCAAACATATCTATTATAAGGGCAGAGTGCAGGGTGTGGGATTTCGTTATACCGCCCTGCGGACGGCCCGGAACTTCGAGGTTACCGGTTACGTACAGAATCAGTTGGATGGAAGCGTGGAACTGGTAGTGGAAGGCGAAAGTCCCCAGGTGGAGGAGTTTCTGGCGGATTTGGCCGGGGCGATGGGCCGGTATATCCGGCAGGTGCAAGAAGTGGAAGAGCCTTATACCGGCGAATTTATCGGATTTGATGTAAAATTTTAAGTGGCGGAACCGCCAAAAGTCGATTTCGATATCCAAAAAGGGCTCTGGTTCCCAATAACAAGGGATCGAAGAGATTTGGACGCTGGCGTCTTAAGTGGTTTTAACGAAAGGAGTTAAAGCTATGTTTCGATTGATGAACAATGTACGGACGGCGATACTGCTGGCGCTGCTGATGTCTATTTTTGTGGCGGTCGGCTCGATCTGGGGCCAGCAGGGCATGATTATGGCCCTGATATTCGGCGGCCTGATGAACGTGATTGCTTACTTTTTCTCGGACAAGATTGCCCTGGCGACCATGCGTGCCCAGCCGGTGACGGAGCAGGAGGCGCCGGAGCTAGTGGCAATGGTTCGGCAACTGGCGGGCCGGGCGAATCTGCCCATGCCCAGGGTGTATATCTGCCCGCAGCAGGCCCCAAACGCCTTTGCAACCGGGCGGAATCCGAAAAATGCGGTGGTGGCGGTCACGCAGGGCCTCCTGCAGATGATGGACCGCAATGAGCTGATGGGGGTCATCGGGCATGAGCTGGCCCATATCAAACATCGGGATATTCTGATTCAGACGGTGGCGGCTACGGTGGCGGGGGCGATAACTTCTGTGGGAATTATGCTTCGTTTTATGCCGATTGGTGGCGATGATCGGAGGGGTAATGTATTTGAAGTATTAGCGATGATTATTCTGGCGCCGATTGCCGCGAGCCTGATTCAACTGGCCATCAGCCGCAAACGGGAATATAACGCCGACAGTTTCGGGGCGGAATTGGCGGGCGATCCCATGTACCTGGCCCGGGCGCTGGACAAGCTGCACCGGCAGAATCGGATGATCCCGATGCACGTGGCGCTGGATTCGCAGAAGAGCATGTTCATCGTCCAGCCGTTCAGCGGGCGGGATGCGCTGGACCTGTTCAACACCCATCCCAGCCTGAAGAACCGCCTGCGTGCCCTGATCGGCCGCGATTCGCTGTAAGAAGCGGCGGTTCACCAGATTCTGGTTTGCAGGTGAACGACACCGCACGGAAATTCCCGGCGAACGAGGGGATAATACATGGGTATCTGGTCGTCGGGGATGGGGACTTCCCGGCCGGTTTCGTCAAGCTGAAGCAGACTGCCGGCAGTTACCGGCTGCCAGCCGGCGGCCACATAAAGCTTCACGAGGGGCTGACTGGTGAATAGCATCCCGAAGTCATATTGCAATTCCCGGGCCTTTTGCAGGGCCGCCTCAGAAAGCTGCCCGCTGAGACCCCGGCCCCGGTATTCGGGCCGCACGCATACATTCTGTACGCCCGCGACATGGCAGGATTCGTTTACCGCCCGGATATGCTGATCCGAAAAGCTCAAATGCCCGATAATCCGGTCTTCCTCCTGTATATAAAACGTCCAAACCGGGTCATTCCCATTCCAGGCCCGGGTCCGGCTGAAAACCGCCTGGTCTTTGGGAAAACAGGTACATAAAAGCTGTTTAATTTCAGCATCCAGTTTGGAAGATATCTGGCTTTCGGCAATAATTTGTATTGGCATAAAATAACAGTCCTCGTTTGAAAGATACATATCCCGGTGGTTCAGGAAATTTTTGTAAATCTGGTAATGGTCGGTTTGTTCGTAATTGATGGGCTGGATGGTGGTCTGGTCGAAGGAGTAAATAACAGCGCGGGGGCAGGCGAGCAGGATGGGGGAGTGGGTGGCGATGATGAACTGGACATTGCCGTTGTTGCTGAGATGATTCAGGATCTGGAGCAGTTCCAATTGGCGTTTGGCGGAGAGGGCGGTTTCCGGCTCGTCCAGCAGATACAGGCCCTTCACCTGGAACCGGCTGCGGAAAAAGGACATCAGCGACTGGCCGTGTGACTGGGTCAGCAGCGACTGGCCGCCGAAGTATTTCAGCACCCCCGGATCAGACGCAGCCCATTCGTCCAGCAGCTCGGAAAAATGATGAAAAATCTGGGAGGCGAAAAAGGAACCGGGTACCATGCCGTCCGCCCATTCGACCTCCAGGCAGCGATACAGCAGTTCTTCATAGGGATTGCGGTCGCAGCGGGCCCGTTCAGTGTCCTGCCAGATGTGAATGGAACACTTGCGGGCCAGGGCTTCCAACAGCGTCGATTTGCCGGAGCCGTTTTCGCCGACGAAAAAACATACCCGCGATGAAAACTCCAGCGTTTGCGGCATTTGAAACAGGGGCAGATTAAATGGATAGTGTTGCCGGGTGGGGTATTTGTCGGGCAGGAACCGGACCTTTTTCAGGTGCATACATCAAATCCTTATAAACAGCCGTATTACTATCCGGAATTGATTATAACGGATTCGGCGTCAAACCGGAATAAAAAAAACGGCTGGCACAAGAACCAGCCGTTTCTGGTTATTTCAATAGACAAAGTCAAACCGGCTGCGGCTGCAGGGCGGAACCGGAACCGAGTTCTTCCAGCCGCCGTTTGAGGTCTTCGTGCTGGGCCCAGAGTTCCAGCGGCAGGCGGTTCCCGAATTTCTTGAAGAACTCCGCAATATCCGCCATCTCCGCCTCCCAGGCTTTGGGATCGATTTCCAGCAATCTTTCCATATTTTCTTTCGGCAGGTGCAGGCCGGTCATGTCGATATCCTCCAGTTTCGGAACAAATCCGATAGCCGTCTTGCGGGCATCCACCTCGCCGCGACACCGGGCCAGAATCCACTCCAGAATGCGGAGGTTTTCTCCAAAACCCGGCCAGAGGTAGCCATTATTCTCGTCCTGACGGAACCAGTTGACATGGAAAATTTGCGGCTGCCAGCGCATCCGCACGCCCATCCGCAGCCAGTGCTCGAAATAGTCAGCCATGTTGTAGCCGCAGAAAGGCAGCATAGCCATCGGGTCGCGCCGGACTTCGCCCTGCTTGCCGTATTGAGCGGCGGTCCGTTCGCTGGCCATCGTCGCGCCGATATACACACCGTGCGACCAGTCGTAGGCCTGATAGACCAGCGGGGCCAGGTGGGCACGGCGGCCGCCGAAGACAATTGCCGAGATGTTCACGCCGTGATGATGTTCAATCCGGAAAGAATGCGAAGGACATTGCACAAAGGGGGAGGTAAACCGGCTGTTGGGATGAGCGCCCTTGATGGCATTGCCCTTTTCATCTTTCATCCCCAGCTTCCAGGGTTTGCCCTGCCAATCCAATGCTCCTTCCGCCGCCGGTTCTCCGTCGCCATCTTCCCACCAGACGGTGCCGTCAGGATTGAGCACGACATTGGTGAAAATGGTGTTCTTTTTGACGGTGGCAACGGCGCTGGGATTGGTTTTTGAGTTAGTCCCTGGTGCGACGCCGAAGAAACCATATTCCGGGTTAATCGCCCAGAGCTTGCCATCGGTATCAATCCGCATCCAGGCAATATCATCACCCACCGTCCAGATGCGATAGCCTTTGGCCTTCAGCCCTTCCGGCGGGATCATCATCGCCAGGTTGGTCTTCCCGCAGGCACTGGGAAAAGCCGCGGCGATATAGTCAATGCGCCCGGTGGGATCTTCAATGCCCAGAATGAGCATATGCTCAGCCAGCCACATTTCCTTGCGGGCCAGGTAGCTGGCAATCCGCAGGGCCAGGCACTTTTTGCCCAGCAGTACGTTGCCGCCGTAACCGCTGCCGACGCTCCAGATGGTATTGTCTTCCGGGAAGTGCAGGATAAGCCGCCGGTTTTCATCCAGGTCGGCCTTGCTGTGCAGGCATCGGGTGAATTCACCGCCCGCCCCCAATGACTCCATAACCTCCCGCCCCGCTCGTGTCATAATGAGCATATTTAAAACGACATAAATACTATCTGTCAGCTCTACCCCGATCTTGCTGAACGGGGAACCGACCGGCCCCATCGAAAACGGAATCACATACATCTTCCGGCCTTTCATCGAGCCTTGGAATATCTCCCCCGCGCGGCGGTATCCCTCTTCCGGCGACATCCAGTTATTATTGGGACCGGCGTCGTCTTTTAATTTCGTGCAGATAAACGTCAGGTGTTCCACGCGGGCCACATCGTTGGCAGCCGTGCGATGATACAGACAGCCGGGCAGCAGTTCCTGATTGAGTTTGATTACCTCACCCGTGGCACACGCTTCTTCCGTCAGTTTCTTCTTCTGCTCTTCACTGCCGTCAATCAGAAGGACATCTTCCGGCTGGCACATCCGTGCCATATCTTCAACCCACTTGTTTAACTGCTGGTTTTCTGTCAGTGCCATTTTTAACTCCTACACCTTTCTTTCGCTGGCCTGCGAAATTATCTGTTTATTCATGGGCATACGTTACCCATTGCGGAATAAGCAATTATTGAATTTTCAACAGAGCGGTTTCTTTAAAAAACCAAAGGATTTAAACAGATTTGGCCAATCCTGTCAAATCATTTTTACAATTCTATAAAGAAAGGATAGGTCACAAACCGGAATAAGGATTGACTTATGAATATGATTTGATATAATAAATAAGGAAGATGAAAGTCGTCGCAGGGCATTTGAAGGAGAAATAACCTTTAATGGAAAAAGATATTTTGCTACCTGTCAAAAGAGTGATAGTGAATTTATACCATAGCGTATTTACGGTTTGTCAAAAATTATGACGCGGCTTGATATGGAGAGATATTGTCAAGCCGGCGAAAAGCCGGCTTTTTTATGCGCGGTGCCGGCTGATTCCGGCCGGTGACAAACAAACCGTTCCATGGCCTTTTTTTCAGGGTTTCGCCGGAAACCGGAAAGGAGACATTATGAAAAAACTCGAACGAAGAATCAACAAATTTGATTATGGCCGGCTGCAGGCTCTGAAGGCCGCGGTGAGCAAAGAAGAGGATTTCTACTTGTCGGATTTGCTGCGGCGAGTGAAGCCGTCCCTCGTGCTGGATCATGCTGCCACTCCCCCGCATCTGGTGACAATGAATTCCAGCGTAGTGGTGCAGAATCTGAAAACCAAAGACCGAACCGAATTTACCCTGGTATTCCCCGAAGATGCCGATGCCGCTCAAAACAAAATATCCGTCCTGGAACCGGTGGGGGCGGCGGTTTTGGGCTACGGAGTGGGGGAGACGGTGCAGTACGCCTCGCCGGCCGGTTCGGTCTGGCTGAAAATCGAACGGGTGGCCTATCAGCCCGAATCGGCCGGCAATTACGCGGTCTGAGAATTCAACCGACAGAAAAAGCTTTGGTGTCAACGAACTCAAGCAAAAAGGAAAGTATTTCTTCCAGAAGGTGAGGTTGATATGGAAAGCCAGGTACTGCTGAATTCATTCTATTATACATGGATCGTGATCCCGCTGCTGATTTTTCTGGCACGGGTCGTCGATGTCACCATCGAGACGGTGCGCAATATCTTTATCATCAAAGGCTTTAAATATCTGGTGGCCTTGATCGGTTTTATCGAAGTCCTGATCTGGCTTCTGGCCCTCCAGCAGATCATGAAAAATCTGAATAATCCGGCCTGTTTCGTCGCCTATGCCGCCGGAGTGTCCACCGGCAACTTTATCGGCATCTGGATTACGGAAAAACTGTCGCTCGGTCTGGTGGAAATCAAGCTGATTACGCAAAAGGAACCCTCCGGCCTGATCGATGAGTTAAAGGAGGCCCGCTGCCGGATTACCACCATCGAAGCGGAAGGTTCCTACGGGCCGAATACGATTCTCTTTTCGGTTATACCCCGGCGATCCCTGGAAAATGTACTCCAACGGATGAAGGCCTTCGATCCCCGGGCCTTTTACACCGTGGCGGATATCCGCACCGCCGGGCATCGGTGGCCCGCCTCTAAAATGGAGCCGGAACATCCGGCCGTTCTTGCCCCCTTCCGCTGGGAAAAACCCGTTGCTGTCCTGTCCGAGGAAACAGTATAATAGTATCAAATCCATTTTTGAAAACTTTTCAGGACCACAAAGGTTTCCGTTTTGGAGATTCCTTCCACCAGCGAGAGCTGTTCCGTCAGAAAATTCACCAGCCCTTTGTTGGATTCCACCAGAACCTCGATGAGGAAATCATAACGGCCGGAAACGATGGAAACCGACAGGACATTTTTGAGCTGGGAAATTTCCTGGGCCTTCTGGTCCAGGAGCCGGGCCTCGTTTAAGGTGGCGGCCACCATGGCCAACTGCTGGTTTTCCAGGATATTGGGGTCCCGCAGAGCGCGAATCTGGAGGATGCCTTTTTCCTGAAGTTTTTTCAACCGCTGGCGGATGGTACCCTCGGAGACTCCCAGCCGTTTGGCCAGCATACTGTTGGTAATATGTTTTTTGGAGAGGATACCGATTATTTTCCAATCCAGGGAATCGGGCTGCATAGGCGTCTCCTTGTATAAGGTTCCAGTCATACTAGTTCCAACAGTCTGGCAATCGTTTCCGCTGCGTTGCCGGGCAGAAAAAGGGTATTCTCCCGGCGTTCGTACAGGGGATTGTTCACGCCGGCATAGCCCGGCTGGGTGTCTTTGTTGCACAGGATGACGAAACGGGCCTGATCCACATGCAGGACCGGCATACCGTAGATCGGGGTGCCCTCGGCGGTCTGGGCGGCGGGATTGATGACATCATTGGCGCCAACCACCAGAACCACGTCCGTCTGCGGAAATTCAGGATTGATCTCCTCCATCGGCACAAGCAGCTCATAGGGGATATCCACTTCAGCCAGCAGCACATTCATGTGCCCGGGCATCCGTCCGGCAACCGGATGGATGGCGAAATGGACAATTTTGTTCTGCTGGAGCAGTCGATCCAGCAATTGCTTGACCGGAAACTGGGCCTGGGCCAGCGCCATGCCATATCCGGGGACAATAATAATCCGTCCGGCCTGTTGGATCCGGCGGGCCGCTTCCTGCAGGCAGGAATTCAAATCTGGGGATTGGCCCGCGGGGCTGCCCGGCAGCGGCGGCTCCGCCCCTTCCTGCTGACGGGGCTGGACCGCGGCACCCATTCGCGTCGTTTTGCCTGCCAGGATTTGCAGAAGGCTGCTGTTCATGGCGCGGCACATGATTTGCGTTAAAACCAGACCCGCCGAACCGACAATCGCGCCGACCGCCACGCTCAGCAGATCCGAGGTCGCCAGCCCCACAATGGCGGCG
>JAKQBU010000349.1 GCA_029573975.1 Planctomycetota bacterium | reverse complement strand
CCAGACCATCGCGATCTCCAGCAAGGTTCCCGTTCCACCCGGTAAAATGACATAGGCATCGCCCAGCTCGATCAGTTTTCCCAGCCGCTCATTCAAATCGGACGTCTCTATTTCCTTGTCTATCCACTGGTTAGGTCCTTTTCGCCCAAAGGCCCGGCAGGTTACCCCCAGTGTGGCGGCCTGCGCACTTTTGGCACCCCGGGCCGAGGCCTCCATGGTTCCCCCATACCCACCATTAGCAATGATATAGCCATTTTTTGCCAAAATTTCGCCGGTTTCAAAGGCCAGCCGGTAATCCGGGCTGTCATGGCCCGGTTGGGATGAGCCAAAAATCACTACGGTTTTTTGCGCTTTATCAGACATAAGTCTTTATTATATATCAGGTAAAATAGACCTGGAAAAGAGAAATATTCAGGTAAAATACGCAATCATCATCAATGCACGGATTGAATGAACCGATAGATGTGACATATGGAGAGACAACGTATTATGCTTGAAATCCATCACTGAAACGGCTATAATAGTTAATAAAAGTAGTATAAAAGACATCAAAAACAGGAAGATTTACAACAAAAAAGCAATAAATCCCGAGTTAAAAACAAGAAAGGACAGGAGAATTCAACATGAGAAAAACGAGGATAATTCCGATCCTTTTAACATTTTTTTTTCTATTGGTTGGGCTGGTTGGGGATTTGGGGGCGGAGGTAGTAATCAGCGAGATCATGTACAATCCTGCGGCGGACAATACGGGCGGGGAATTTGTGGAGATATATAATACCGGTGATGCGGCGGTGGATGTCAGCGGGTGGAAGCTGGTGGATTCCGCGCAGGAAATGTTAGCCCTGCCGGAGGGGACGATGATCGCGGCGGGGGGGTACCTGGTCTTTTATGATGATGAGGCAGCAGTTGATTTTTATGGACAGAATGCGGAAATTTCCTATGGTCCCTATGCAGGCGGGCTGAGCGGGGATGGGGAACGGATTCAATTGAAAGATGCCGGGGGAACGGTGGTGGATGAAGTGAGCTATGATGACAACTGGCCGTGGCCGCCGCAGGCGGATGGGGATGGGCCGTCGCTGGAACTGCTGGATGCCGGTCAGGACAATACGAATCCGGCGAATTGGGGGGTGGGCCAGCCGTATTCGCCGGGGCGGGAAAATGAGCCAACGCTGTGGGGAGAGGGGGATATTATAATCAGTGAAATCATGTACCATCCGGGGCCGACGA
This sequence comes from Planctomycetota bacterium, assembly GCA_029573975.1. The sequence continues at coordinate 5,607 of JAKQBU010000349.1, read as the reverse complement.
ACTGGGGCGGCGAATATATCGAGTTGTATAACCGGAGTGCGGCGGCGGTGGATCTAACGAAGTGGAAGCTGGAAGGCGGGGTGGACTACACGATACCGGATGCGACGATGCTGGGGGTGGGGGAGTATCTGGTGATTGCGGGGGACCCGAATGTGGCGGCGTACTATGCTCTTGCCGCCGGTGAGATATTGGGGCCTTACGAACGGGATTTGGGCAACAGCGGCGATCTGGTGGTGCTGCGGGATGCTGCGGGGATAGTGGCGGCGGTGGTAAATTATAATGACCAGGCGCCCTGGCCGACGGAGGCGGACGGGGCAGGGCCGTCGCTGGAACTGCTGGATGTGAATGGGGAGAATAACGATCCGGCTAACTGGGGGATCGGCCAGCTCTATACACCGGGGGCGGCGAATGCCCCGGCGATTTCCGGGGGCGGGAATATTGCCATTTCGGAAATAATGTATCAGCCACTGAAGAAGAGGTATATGGCAACCCTGAATGGTTATATTATGAGTAATGCTCCAAATCAGGGTAAATACTGGCAGGATGGCGATGATCCGGTAGCGGAGTACATCGAGTTATACAATCGCAGCGGCGGTACGGTCAATCTGGCCGGCTGGAAGCTGCTGGATGAGGAGGGGGTATTATATGCCTTTCCCAGCGGGACGATAGCGGCAGGGGCCTATAAGGTAGTTTGTTCCAATGTGTCGGCGATTGCTTCGCGTTATAGTATCAGCAATGCGGTAGGGAATTTTGCCACCAGTGGTGACCGGCTGGCCAATGGCGGGGAGAGGCTGACCCTGGTGAATGGTTCCGGGGTGGTGGTGGATACGGTGCGATACAATGACCTGCCGCCCTGGCCTATCGGGCCGGATCAGACGGGGGTAGCGCTGGAATGTCTGAATCCCGCGCTGGACAACAGCCGGGCGGAGAATTGGCGCGGCTGCACGGTGGCGGCCCCCTCTGCGCCAGCCAGCCCGGCGGTGGGCGATGAATACTTTCTCAACCGGGGCACGCCGGGCAAAGTCAATTCGCGGACCAGCGGTTATCTGCCGCCGTTTGTGGATGTGGAAGATATCAAGCATTCGCCCAAACGCCCCACCTCGGCCGATGAGGTATTAGTTACCGCGGAAGTCAGCAGTGATTACCCGATAACGGCAGTCAGCCTGGTCTATCAGGTATTTGTCGCCCCGTATCAAACGGCCGCCCAATCGGCGACGATCCCGATGTATGACGACGGGACGCACGGGGATCTGGCCGCGGGCGATGGCAAATTTAGCGTGACCCTCGCGGCGCAGGGTACCAAAACGCTGGTACGGTATCGTGTTGCGGTTACGGATAGCCACGGCAGTTGGACCTATCCGGACAGTTACGAACCGAATCCGAACCGGGCGTATTTTGTGTATGACGGCAATCCGGACAGGAATTTGCAGGAGTATTTCCTGATTGCGCCGGATTCGACTTGGAGTTATTTATACGCTAATATCTGGACCCATGACTATCAGGAGGCGACCCTGGTGGCGGAAGGAATGGTCTATGACCATATTGGAGTACACCTGAAGGGGATGGGCTGGCGCGTGCATCCCAAGAAGAGTTATAAGCTGTCGTTCAACAAGAACGAATATCTGCGGGATATGAGCCGGCTGGATCTGTCGATGCACGTACCGGTGGTGCAGAAGCTGGTACATGATGTCTTCAGCGAGGTGGGGCAGGTGAACCTGGGGACGGAGCTGGTGCGGATCTATCGCAACGGCGAATTTTACGGGGTGTATCTGGCCACGGAATCGACCAATTCCTCCTGGCTGGAGCGGCACGGGATGGATGGCGATGGAGAGGTCTATAAGGCCAGTTGCCTGCCGACCGGCAATGGGTATGTGGCGGATTTGCGCTATTATTCGGATGCCGGGTTGTACCCCCAGATGTATGAAAAGAAGGGAGATGCCCTGGGTTCCTTTGATTCGCTGATCGAGCTATGTGATCAGATGACGAATACTCCGGAGGCCCAGATTGTCAGCACGATGAATTCCCTGATCGACCTAGACACCTGGCTGTACAACTGGGCGGTACAGGTGGCGGTCTTCAATGATGATTTGATGGGACAGAATTTCTTTGTAGTCAAGCCGGCGGAACCGGGGGCGAAATGGCGTTTGCAATGTTTTGACCTGACCGGTTCCTTTAACTGGCGAGGTACCGCGATCGGGCCTTTTGAAGGGATCGATTATCAGGCGCAGCCGTTTAATTACTGCAATCGATGGCAGGTGCGGGTTGCGAATAATGCGACGCTGAAAAACCGGTTTCTAACCATACTGGCCGATGTCCTGGATCATTACATGACCATCGAGCAGGTCCATGCGATGGTGGATGAATATTATGATTATACTTTGCTGGACCGTACTGAGGAGATTGCAAGCCATTCTGATTGGACTCAATATTTTGCTGGACCGTTTGTTATGCAGGAATCGAATCGTGATTCAATTAAGTCCTTTTACACCAACCGCTGGAACTGGCTGAAGGATACCTGGCTGCCCAGCCAGGGCTATACCCCGCCGGCCAATGCCCACCCGACGATTCAAATAACCGGTGTGTCCCGCACCTCCAGCGGCTTCGAGATCCAGTGGCAGTATGCCGATGCGGAGTCGAATCCCTGCACGGTCGATTTATACTGGCTGGACAAGCAATGGTCGCAGGTGGAACCGATCCCCGGCGGCCAGGGCCTGCCGGCGGCGGACGGCAGTTTTCTTTGGAACACCGGTTTACCCGATAAGGAATATCTGGACCGGCGGATTTGCATTCATGCCGTCATTCGCGATACCGTCAGTGATCTGCCCGGCCACGATACCAGTCCCCATCCGTTGCAGGTATGGGAAAACTGCCAACAGGTGCTGGATGCCGGCCACGGTCTGGCAGGCGATATTAATCAGGACTGCCGGGTGAATCTGGAAGATCTGGCTATGTTTTTGAATGTATGGCTAACGTGTTATGATCCGCAAAATCCCGATTGTACGGCCCTGCCGTAAAAGCAGCAGAGAATAGATGATGAAAAAAACAGTAGTATTGGGCTGTATGGTGCTTTGGGGGATGGCAGGCGGGGAGAATCTATCAGCGCAGATCGTCTATGATTTACAGACGGACTGGTTGTGGAATACCAATCCCAACGGCCCCTGGTCCTATGGCCACAGTGCAGATATGACTGACGGACAGGAATTTCAGGTGAATGAAAACAATCAAAGCTGGGATCCGAACACCTGCGATGTCTGGTGGGCCAGAAATTATTATGAGTGGCCGCTGATCTGGAAAGCGGACGGCTACATTGAGCCACCAAATTCTTTTGATGGGGAAGTTATACTCCAGGCATGGGGAAATGGCGGTGAAGCATCTGTGGTCCGGTTTATTATGCCGGTCGAGGGGTATTTCGACATTAACATTACATTTTTCCTTCGTTACAGCAGCGTTCAGAATGTCGTAGTACTCAATGACACCGTGATGCTGGATATTACCAGCAGCGATTATTCCTACGATGATCAAGGCCGGCTGCGGTACCATTTCAGTCTCACCAACTTCTGGCTTTCCGCCGGGGATGTGATTGATGTGGGGGTACGCGATATCACTTCCTCCGGGAATTGCAAGATCGCGCTGGTGGAGACGATTTCCGAGTACACCGAGCCGGTGATTCGTTGTGAGGATTTGGGCCGTTACCATCCGGCGGATATGAACCGGGACTGCTATTTTGATATGGACGATCTGCTGATTATGCTTCATAACTGGCTGGACTGCAACGATCCGGCGGACCCGGCCTGTACGATGGTGATCTCCTGAGAAGAGGGAATGCCTGCCGAAGGAAGAAATCGAACACGGGCTTGTATCGCAAAATTATCCATTTGGATGCCAGCGTCAAAAACTCCTCGATCCCTTGTTATGGGAAAGCCAGGGGTGTTTTTGGATGTCACTATCGACTTTTTGCGGTTCCATCTATTTTGGCTCAATAAACCTGGTGTATGAATGGTAATTGGTTATTTACTTTTTGGTCTGAAATTGCTATAAATACTAAAGACGCCAGCGTCAAAAGCTCTTCGACCCCTTGTTATTGGGGAGCGAGTGCCGTTTTTGGATCTCGATATTGACTTTTGACGGTTCCGTCACTAAAAACTGCGAGGCTGCCATTATGAGCAATCGAAAAACCTACTGGTACATCCTGTGTTTTACATGCCTGGTATCGATACGCTGTTCGGCTATTGATGCGGAAATCCAAACTCCTGCCAAAATCTCGGCAAACAAAAGCCTTCTTGTTATTGCCCCGAAGGAGTTCCGGGAATCCCTAACGGATTATATTTCTCATAAGCAGCAACAATTGTCCGTACAGGTGATGGATCTGGAGACCATCCTGGAAGAAAGCGACGGAAGGGATGACCCGGAACGATTGAAACGATACCTGTATATTTTCTGGAAAGAACAAGGCATGGGGTATGTTCTGCTGGTAGGCGATGCCGACATCTTTCCTGTCCGCTACATGGTGCTTGACCGTATCACTCCGGCGGCCTTTGATTTTGCTTTCTATCCGAGTGATCTTTACTATGCCGATCTGGCTCGAAAAGATGGTTCTTTCGATGACTGGAATGCGCAAAAAGAATCTTTCCATTCCTATTATTATGGGGAAGTGCAGGGAGAGAAAAACAAAGAAGGGCCTATCAATTTGGATGCCATCGATTATATTCCCGAAATCGCCGTTGGCCGTTGGCCGGTCAGCACGATAGAGGAAGTGAAAACCGCAGCCACGAAAACCATGGTTTATGAAAATAACATTCTGGCACAAACGGAATCTGCTTCGCCCTGTATCGGCTTTGTCAATGTGGCCGGCTGGGTGGATGCCCGCGCGGCCATGGACACCATGTCTTCGTATCTTTCTCCGGATTGGACCGTTGAAAAGCGTTATTTCAGTGACAATAACGAATCATACAAAACGCCTCCGCCAACGGCAGATGAGGTTGTATCCCTTATGAATAAAGGTATTGGCGTGCTTTGCCATGCCGGTCACGGTCTGAACCTTTTATGGGAGGGATCCTTCTCTCTGGAAAACCTCCGCCAGGTTCAAAATGCCAATCATCTTCCGATTGTATTTTCGGCGGCCTGCTACACCGCCCGTTTTGCCACTTTGCCTCCGTATGAACCCTATATCGACATAGATGGTACGGAGCATAAAGGTACCGATCAGGGAGAAGTGTTCCTAGAGCCGCCGCTTCCTCCGGCCCCCTATCAGAAAGGTCAATTTAATCCGCCTGGTTTGGGAGAACTCCTGCTGCGCAGCGGACCCAACGGAGCCGTTGCCTATATCGGATGTAACACCGGTGGTCAGCCTTGTGCCCTGACGCTAATGGATGGATTTGTCGGCGGTTTGCATCAGCAGCGTCTGGGAGACTGCTGGAACTATGCTATTACGCAATATTATACCAGGGAGCGTCTGGCAGAACTAAAACCTACTGCAAGCTGGTATCCACCCAGTATTTTTTTTCAGGGGATGAAGTATATGCTCTTTGGGGATCCGACCCTTATTCTGCCTGCCAGCAAAGCATAAACCAAAAGATTTTCGATTAACTGCCGAAGGAGGGAATCGAA
>JAKQBU010000309.1 GCA_029573975.1 Planctomycetota bacterium | reverse complement strand
CGCTGTCGGTGCGGATGGTCTTGAAGCCGGTGAGTTCGCCGAAGCCCCGTTCGTTGAGCAGATCGAGGGTGGGGCCATCCATATAGACGCCTTGGGAAAGAATGTCCCTAATTTTATCGTCGCTCAGGGCGACTACGGCGGTGCGGGTCAGGACCAGGACCTGGGCGTATTTGCTGTCGTAGGCGCTGGGAATCCCCACATCGAACATCTCATCATCGGGGAAGAGGCCTCCGCCGTTGAACCAGCTTCCCCCTTCCAGGGAGAGGGCGGCGAAGCTGTCCTTGTTCCAATACATGTTTACACCGGGCAGTTTGGAGCGACCGAGATTTTTAGCCATCAGGTCGAGGAAGGGGCGAATCTGGTGGAGCCGGGTCACCAGCGGCTCGAACTCATCCAGCGGTTCGTCGTACTGGCCGAGCACATTAAAGGCGGCACCCGTGCAGCCGGCGGCGATATGCTCGGCCGCCTCCAGGGCCACGATGTTGGCGGCCTTTTTCAGCCGCTGGTAGGGGAAGTTTTCGATCTCCGACTGAATTTCAATCACATGGTCAGGCAGAACCGAGACCTGCCGCCCGATGGCGTGTGATTTATCGACCAGCCCGCCGGTGCTGGAATCCTCATAATAGCCCCCGCCCGGTCGCCACATGACAGGGGCTGCCGTTTTGCCGGAGAGGGTGTCGGCCCAGCGGTCGAAGTCATAACCTTCCCAGAAGCGATCCCCCGTCATGAAGCCCAGCGTCAGGCCGGGATTCTTCTGATGCACATACGTGCCGATAGCGGCAAAAAGGTCGTTGATAGTGTCGCGGTTGTGCTGGATCCATTTTTTACGAAATTCCAGCTTCTCAGCCAGACTCCCCTGGTCAGCCGCCGCACGGATTTCCTCACGGGTCCATTTCCGGCCGGTTTCCTTCTCGAACCGGGCCAGGCAATTCTCGCAGAAGCAGGTCAGATTCACCGGCATATGCCCGGCCAGCCGGATATCATCGTCCAGCCAGATATAATCGGGATTGGCATCCAGCATGAGCTGGAAGCGCCAGAGCATCTGCTTGATGAGGTCGGGATCGTTCGGGCAGAGTGAGCCTTGCGAGGTATTGCCGTTGATGTCGGTAACCTGGGTGTAGGTTTCCGGATCGACGATGCTGTTGGGCAGGTTTTCGTTGTGGTGGCCCATGACGCAGAGAATATTGTAGCCGCTGCGGTAGCCGCGGGCCTTGGCCGCCGCGATCCGCTGGCCGAATAATTTGACGCGGCTCTCGAAGAGTTCCGGTTTCTGGACGGAATGGCTGTAGGTGGTGAACAGGGTAACTTCATCCGTCACGCCGGGATACTTATCGAAAAGGTCCAGCAGCTCGTTGAAACGGGATTCGGAGACGGATTGGCCCATGCCGATCCGGAAGGAGATAAAGGCCTTGTCAATTTCGGCGGGTTTCTCAGCGGCAGCAGTCGTGAAAAAGTTCACGGTCAAAAAGGATAACAGCGCGATGAACAGAAGAGAATGGATTTTGGTCATTGTCGGTCTCCTTCATTTAAGAATAGACAACATGACGAAAATACCTTGCAAAACAAGAAGTTGCCATAGATAGGGGTAACATAATAATGGATAAAAGTAACTTTCAGTGTGGGGCTTTCCGCAAAAACCAGCTTGGTCCGATCCACCGCTCAAAAAAACCGGATGCATTAATCAGCCCTTGCAGAACGGTGCATCTGGAATTATACTTACTCACGATACTAGGGATGTAATCTCCAGCCAACAGCGGCGGTTCGCGTGGGGATAAGGTCTTTTTCGCCGGAAGGATACAATATGCTCGCCAGAATACACAGTGCGGCGATGGTCGGGATTGATGCGGTCCATTGTGAGGTTGAGGTCGATGTCGGCAGCGGCGGGTTCGAACGCAGCACCATCGTTGGCCTGCCGGATACGGCAGTGAAGGAAAGCATCGATCGGGTCCGCAGCTCCATCTATAACTGCGGCTACCCCTACCCCCACACCGCCAGCGTAATTAACCTGGCCCCGGCGGATATCAAAAAGGAAGGCCCCAGCTTCGACCTGCCGATTGCCGTAGGGATGCTGGCTGGGCAGGGAGTCATCCAGAGCGATTTGATTCAGCAAACGGTCATGCTCGGTGAGCTGGCCCTGGATGGCCGGGTCCGGCCGGTAAAAGGGACGCTGGCTAGTGCTATCATGGCTCAAAAACAGGGATTCAAAGCCATACTTGTCCCGGCTGATAACGCCTGTGAGGCGGCGGTAGTTCAGGAAATCGAAGTCATCCCCATTTCCTCCCTGACGGAGGCGGTGGGCTATCTCAACAGCCAGTTGCCGCTGGAACCTGCCGTGATTGATATCAATGCGGTATTTGAACAGGCCTCGCGCTATGATCTGGATTTCGAGGATGTCAAAGGACAGGAAAACGTCAAACGCGCCCTGACCATCGCCGCCGCCGGCAACCATAATATTCTGATGATGGGGCCGCCCGGCGCGGGCAAGACCATGCTGACCAAACGGCTGCCGACCATTATGCCGCCCCTGACGCTGGAGGAGTCGCTGGAAACCACCCGCATCTACTCCGCCTTGGGCCTGCTGAAAAAAGGCCAGTCGCTCATGGCGACCCGGCCCGTGCGGTCCCCTCACCATTCCGCCAGCGGCCCCTCCCTGGTGGGCGGCGGTACAATCCCCAGACCGGGAGAGTTGTCGCTGGCCCACAATGGCCTGCTGTTCCTGGATGAATTCCCGGAGTTTAACCGCACCGTGCTGGAGACCATCCGCCAGCCGCTGGAAGACAACACCGTTACCATCTCCCGCGCCTCCGGTACTATGACCTTCCCCGCCAATATCATGCTGGTGGCTGCCATGAATCCCTGCCCCTGCGGCTATCTCACCGATCCCAAACGCAAATGCAAATGCACCCCCAACCAGGTCGAGCGATACCTCTCCCGTATCTCCGGCCCGCTGGTGGACCGGATTGATATTCATGTGGATGTGCCTGCCGTGCCCTTTACGGAGCTGTCTAGCCGCAAAAACGGCACCAACTCCGCCCATATGCGGGAACAGGTACTGAAAGCCCGCCACCGGCAAACCCAGCGGTTCGCCGGCTTGAATCTCCTGGCCAATGCCCGCATGAACAGCAAACAAGTCAGGCAATTCTGCACCCTCAATGACGCCGGCCAAAACATCCTCAAGCAGGCGGTCTATGAACTGGGCCTCAGCGCCCGCGCCCATGACAAGGTTCTCAAAATCGCCCGCACCATCGCCGACCTGGAGGACAGCCCCGACATTCAGCCGAATCATCTCGCCGAGGCGATTCAATACCGCCGCCTCGACCGGAATCTTTAATCACCCGAAATTGGTACTGCCGCTTTTTGGGTGCGCATAAAACTGGCAAGCCCGACCGGTTAGGTCAGGCTTGCCCACATTCTCGTTGCTGTTGATCACTTTAAGGTTTATAACCATACTCAACAGCCAGCAGTGTAATACTGCTCTATTAAGCTGCTTGTAGAACAGCCAATCATATTAGGGCTGCGCACAGCCCGCCGAAATATGTGATATGTCTTTACTTTACTAGCACCGAAGCGAATGAGTTCACTCCAACTCCGGGATTGCGCTCATGGGTTGCGCCGGCAACTTTCCCGACGCAACCAACTTTTATATTATCGCGCACCTCAGGCACATTGCCGAGACGCACGTAATGAACCTTCTAACTTTTCAAAGAGCACAAATGATTCAAAAATGTCTTTTTATATGATTCGTTCAGACAGGCTTTTCTATATGACTATCTTCTTCAGCCTTTACTAAGATACTATAACACACAACCAAACGAAAAGCAAGTAAATTCCGGATTTTTATCGGCTATTTCCTGCAGATTCCCCCTCAAATTAGGACGCACCTAAATTCCGAAGGGGCGATAACTTAAAGAATAATTCAACCGATTTCCACAGATTCTGAAGGGGTTAGTTCTTGCATTCCCAAACCAATCATGGCATGATAAGCACAAAGTGGATACTGGGATAAACGATTCTAGTGAGGTAAAAAAATGGCAGTTGAAGCAGTTGGCAGTAAATTTAGTCGTAACAATAATTACATTCTTGCCGTCATGTGCCTGGCCTTTGCCGCCTGGTTCGGTTACGATGGCTGGATCAACAAGGAATATCAAAAGGAACAAACCCGGGAGGACGGCTCCCCTACCGCGAATCTCAAATTTAACCGCTATGCCCCCATCGGCCTGCTGGCTGTCGCGGCTTATGCCCTGATCGCCGCGGCCCAAACCAAATCCAGGCGTATCATCGCCGATGAAAATGGTCTGACCATTACCGGCAAAGCACCTATCCCCTACAATTCGATCACCCATATCGATAAACGGTTTTTTGAAAAGGAAGGATTCTACACCATCGGCTACCAGGACGCCGGTGTTGACCAGACTCTCAAATTATCCGACCGGAAATACGATAATCTGGGCCTCCTGCTGGATGAACTGATTCGCCGCACCGGCGCTGCGCCGGCGGATCCTGCTTCCGGCTGGGAAGAACAGCAGAAAAACTCCTGATGACATTGGGGTTTTTGGCCATTTCCTTAAAAAAACTATGGAACAAACACCTCCGGCAAAATTCCATTCTGATACGGAAGTTCAATTTCTCCGGGGGGTAGGGCCTCGGCGGGCACAATCCCTGGCCCAGTTGGGCATCCGAACGGTTCAGGACCTGCTGGAACATTATCCCCGCGATTACGAATTCCTGCCGCCGCTGGAATTGATTCATGCTCTGCATGTCGATCAAACCGTAACGATCCTCGGCGAGATCATCGACTTCCGCTTCAACCGCCGCTCCCGCCCGCCGCGTATGGAAATCACCTTGCGGGACGACACCGGCACCTGCCGCCTGAAATGGTTTCACGGCGGCTATCTGCAGGACAAATTTTTGCCCGGCGACAAGATCGCCGCTTGGGGCAAAGTCTCCCGCTATAAAGAAATCCTGCAACTGGTCAATCCCAAATGGATGCGGCTGGAACAGTTCGAGCAACTTACCGGCCGCCGGCAGCAGGGCTATGCCGTCTATCCCGCCACCGCCGAAATCTCCAGCGGGGAAATCGGCCGCATCCTGCGCAACTCCCTGCCCGACCTGCTGGAGCTGGTGCATGATTATTTCGATGAGTCTTATCGTGCCCAGCGGCAATTCCCCACTCGCCGTGACGCCGTCCAGTGGATTCATGTCCCTCCGACAAAAGAACATATCCTCATGGCCCGCCGCCGGCTGGCCTATGATGAACTATTCTTCATGGAACTGGGCATTGCCCTCCGCCAGGAACAAATCCGCCAGACCCAGCCAGCCTTTCCCCTGCCCAACAGCCCCCGCCTCGATCAGCGGATCAAACGCCTGTTCCCTTTCCTGCTCACCGCCGACCAGGAAAAAGTCATTCAGGAAATCGCCGCCGATATGGCTCGCTCCGAACCGATGAATCGCCTCCTGCAGGGCGATGTCGGCTCCGGCAAAACCGTCGTCGCCTTATATGCTGCCCTCCTGGCCGTCGGCAACCACAAACAGGTCGCCATCATGGCACCCACCGAAATCCTTGCCGAGCAGCATTTCCTCCATATCGAGCATTTTTTACGCGACAGCCAGGTCCGCCGCGTCCTCCTCACCGGCGGTCTAGCCGGTCCCAAACGCTCGGTCCTTTTGGAGGAAATCAAAAACGGCGCCATCGATATCGTTGTCGGCACCCAGGCCCTTCTCCAGCAGGATGTCACCTTCAACAATCTGGCCCTGGTGGTGGTCGATGAGCAGCACAAATTCGGTGTCCGTCAGCGCCAGCAGATTCGCGGCAAGGATATCGCCCCGCATTATCTGGTCATGACCGCCACCCCCATCCCCCGCACCCTGGCCATGACCGTCTTCGGCGATCTGGAAATCTCCACTATTGAGCATCTGCCCCCCGGCCGCCGGGAAATCCTGACCCGCTGGGTCCCGCCCGACAAACTGCCGGAGGCCTGCGAATTCATCCGCAAACAGCTCCAGCAAAAAAGACAGGCCTATTTTGTCTATCCCCGCGTCGAGCAGGACGAAGAATCCGGATCCCTGGAAACCGATTCGGCCGGTCAAACCGGCTGGGCCGGCCAACTGAAGGCCGCTGTCAGCGAATCGGAATATCTCCAAACCGAAATCTTCCCCGAATTCCGCGTCGGTCTGCTCCACGGCCAGATGGACCGCGACCAGAAACAGCAAGTCATGGATGACTTCCGCAAAGGCAAAATCGATATCCTGGTCGCCACCGTCGTTATCGAAGTCGGCGTGGATGTCCCCAACGCCACTATCATGGTCATCGAACATGCCGAACGCTTCGGCCTGGCCCAGCTCCACCAGCTCCGCGGCCGCATCGGGCGCGGGTCCCAGCAGTCCTACTGCCTCCTCTTCGGCCAGGCCGCCGGCGAAATCGCCCAGCAGCGCCTCCAGATCATGGTCGAAACCAACGACGGCTTCCGCATCGCCGAAGAAGACCTGCGCCTCCGCGGTCCCGGCGAATTTTTCGGCACCGCCCAGCATGGCTTGCCAAACCTGAAAATTGCCGATATCATACGCGATCTGGATTTACTGCGCATGGCCCGAAAGGATGCCTTTGCCCTGGCTCGCTCCGACCCGTTTTTGCGGGCCGAAACCAGCCGCCCCCTGAAAAAAATCCTCCAGGAGAAATTCGGCGATGCCCTGCCCCTGGTAGATGTAGGATAAAAGTAAAAACCGGATGCTGAAAACCACCCAATATCGCCTGCTGATTGCCTTGAACGGAAGCATGATGCTTCTGGCCCTCCTCTGTTTAATCGAAGAATATGGTTTTAAAACCCTCCCTCTGAATAACTGGGTTCTGCACCTGCTGCAGATGATCTCCGTGATCGTTTTACTTATCACCCGCTATTATCTCTGGTCAATCAGCAAAGAACGCCGCTGGAAACATCTCCTCCCCGACATCATCCTGCTGGTAGTCCAGATTCTGGCCTTGCTGTTTCTCCCCCAAATGTTGCGCGAGGTGGCCCCGCCCAGCCGGATTTTCTGGTCCCTTTTCCATGTTTTCCTCCTGGCCATGGTGGTCCTCCGGGTCGCCCGTTACACCGTAACCGTCGCTTCCGGCCGCTCGCCCACCCGTGTCCTGTTCGGCAGCTTTACCTTTGTCATTTTTACCGGTGCCATTCTCCTCATGCTGCCCGCCGCCCATCGGGGCGAAACCATTTCCTTCACCGATGCCGTCTTCACCGCTACCAGCGCCACCTGTGTCACCGGCCTGACGGTCCTCGATACCGCAGGCGACTTTACCCACCTGGGCCAGACCATTATCCTGTTCCTGATCCAAATCGGCGGACTCGGAATCATGATCTTCGGAACCCTTTTCGCCTTCGTACTGGGAAATCCCCTCACCCTTCGCGAATCCGTCGCCATGAAAGATATCCTGAACGAACAGGCCCCCGGCCGCATCACCCGGCTGGTTGTCTTTATCTGCTTTTCCACCTTCCTCATCGAATTACTGGGCTTCTGCGGGCTGCTGGACATGTGGAACTCACCCCTGCCGCTTGCGGATCGGATTTACAAGAGCATGTTTCACGCCATCAGCGCCTTTTGCAACGCTGGCTTCTCCCTCCAGCCGGATAGTCTGATCCCCTATCGCTCCTCGTTCCAGGTCTATTCCGTCATTTGCCCATTGGTCGTTCTGGGAGGCCTGGGATTTCCCGTCCTGTTTAATCTCTTTGACGTGATGGGCTCCCGTTTGAAAAGATTATTCCGCCCCGGTACTCGCCGCCGCGCAGAAAACATCACCCTTACTTTACACAGCAAGATAGTCCTGATTACCACCGTCGTCTTGATTGCGGCCGGTTGGCTGCTGCTCACTCTCTTGGAACTGAACCGGCCCGACGGCTCCTCCATCTCCATTTGGCAGGCCTGCCGCGATTCCCTGTTCAATTCCATTACTTCCCGTACAGCCGGTTTTAATACCGTTGTGATTGCCCAGCTCAGCGCCGGGGCCAAAATGCTGCTGATTTTTCTGATGTATATCGGCGGCTCACCTTCCTCCACGGCTGGCGGCATCAAAACCATTACCGTTGCCATTATGACCCTGGCCATTTATTCCACCATCCGGCGGCGGGAACAGGTCCATGCCTTTCATCGTACGATTCCGGTAAACATCGTCAGGCGGGCCGCCATCCTGCTGACCGTTTACAGCCTGCTCATCTGGTTTTTTACCCTGCTGCTGACCCTTACCGAAAAAAGCCTCGGCGCCGATTTGCTTGACCTGCTCTTTGAGGTCACCTCCGCCCTCGGCACCGTCGGTCTCTCCACCGGCGTCACCGCCCATTTGACATGGGCCGGAAAATGGATCATTATCATAGCCATGTTCATTGGTCGCCTGGGCCCTTTGAGCCTCCTGGCCGCCCTGACCATTAATTATCGCAATATACGCTACGATTACCCCAGCGAACCCCTGGTGGTTGGTTAAAAATGTAGGGTATGCAACTGGTTGCATACGCGGATTTGTAGGGTGGGGCTTGCCCCACCGGTATCTTTTTTATAGAATCAGAGGATACCAATACCTAAGGAATAAAAGTATGGCACGTTTCGCAGTAATCGGATTAGGACGCTTCGGCAGTCAACTCGCCAAATCACTGAGCCGGGCCGGAGCCGAGGTGATTGCCATTGACAAAGACCGCAAAATCATCGAGGACATTGCCGAGAAAGTAACCCTTGCCGTTCGCCTCGACAGCACCGACGAAGAGGCACTCCACGCCCACGCCGTCGAAAAAGTCGATGTCGCCGTCGTCGGCATCGGCCAGGATTTCGAAGCCAATATCCTTACCACCGTCACCCTCAAAAGCCTCGGCGTCAAACACATCTGCGTCCGCGCCGAACGCCAGACCCACGGCGAAATCCTCCGCCGCATCGGGGCCGACGAAGTTATCTTTCCCGAAGACGAAAGCGCCCTCCGCTGGTCCTACAAACTTCTGGCCCCCCGCATCAGCGAAAAACTCGAATTCGCCCCCGGCTTTAGCCTCGCCCAATACAACGCCCCCGCCAGCTTCCACAACAAAACCCTCCAGGAACTCAACCTCCGCAAAAAATTCCAGGTCAACCTCATCGGACTCCGCAAAGCCGATGACATTACCGAAAATATCAAGAAAACCGCCGGACCCGTCATCAACGTACCCCTCCCCGAAACCATCATCCACGAAGGCGACCTCCTCTGGCTCGTCGGCTCTGACGACGACCTCGCCCAACTCCCCAATAAATAGAGTTGTAAACGCTGCTTACAGCGGTTACGGGGCGGGCTGTTTGCCGTCTTGCAGGGCCTCTTCCGCGGTTTGATAGCCGACAAACTGGTCCGCGCGAATCAGAACCGTCCGTTTATCGTCAATTAGATAAAAATAACGGCCGCTCCGGCTGGCCAGGTAACGGCAGGTTGAGGCATCCACTTTGCCTACCCACGAGAAGGCGGGGACTTCGGTTGGTAGCACAGGTGGGGCCGGCATCATTTCCTTATTTCCGGCGCCATAGCCGGCCGGCGCCTGGGGAAATAACCGGCTGACCAGGCGGCGGTCCTGGCTGGGAGGCTTGCGGATGCTGTACAGCCGGAAAGCCAGACCGCCCAGCACCAGCAGGACTACTATTGTCAAAACTACCCGCCAAAGGGTACTGATCCGGGTAAGAAAATAACCCAGCCGCTTCCACAGCGGCGCATCGGACATAAGGATGGTGGTATCCGACAGCGGAGGCCGGGTTTTGTCCGGCATAACCTGCCAGGGGATGGCACCCGAGGAGCCGCCGGGACCGGAGATCCCCGCCGCGTCGGGAAACAGGGCAATCGACTCGGCATGGAGCATGGCGGCCGCTTCGGCGGCTGAGGGGCGCAGGTGCGGTTCTTTGCTCATCATCCGCTGGACCAGAACCGCCAGGGAGGGAGAACAGTCCGGCAGAACCTGCTGGAGGTTGGGGATCTCCGCATGCAGATGCTGTCGGAGCACATCCTCCATTTTTTCGGCGGTATAGGGCGGCCTGCCGGTTAAAAGGTGGTAGAGGGTGGCGCCCAAGCTGTAGATATCCACGGCCGAACCGATGGTTTGGCGGCGAATCATTTCGGGTGCTATGTAAAATGGGGTCCCGACCGATTGATGGGCGTAGGTGTCGAACGGATCATTGGGGTCATCCACCCGGACCAGCCCAAAATCACTGATTTTTCCATGCCCGTTCCGCGTCACCAGAATATTGCTGGGCTTAATGTCGCGGTGAATCATGCCCAGCTCATGTGCCGCCTGCAAGCCCGTGGCGACATCGGCGATGATCGGGCAGGCCCGGGCCGCAGGCAGAGCGCCCGCCGCTTTGAGAATTTCCTGCAGACTGTTGCCGGTAATCATTTCCATGGCGATGTACCACCAGCCGCCGTGCTGATCAATTTCATACACCCGGACGATATTGGGGTGTTCGAGGGCGGCGGCG
>JAKQBU010000291.1 GCA_029573975.1 Planctomycetota bacterium | reverse complement strand
AAACGCCATAGGAAACAGCAGCGCTGTTGTTTTTCCACAAAATAGGGCCTTTTGCCTGATCCCCTTCCGTCTCCAGCCACATCGGCCCTCCACCGGGAGCATAAGGCTGAACCAGATTATAAGCATCAAAATCATTCAACCCGATCCCCCAGCCATAGCTCCAGGGACCGTTGGGATTATTGGTATCACTGAATTCACCGACAAATTCCCAACTGCTGGCTGTGGAGGTATTGCAAATAGATGCCAATAGGATCAGAAAAACAATTCGGATGGCGTTCATTCCTACCATAACAGACTACCTTATAAATAGTTATAAAATATCACTCAAATTTCAATCATGGTACTTTGCTTATACTTATGTAATCTCTACATATGTTAGAGTATCCGGGTATTAATCCCCTGTCAAGATTAAATCAGTAAACCTGGGAAATTTGAAATTCAGCCCTGCGTTTCGAGGCAGGCCACATCATTCGGGATTGAGCCGCAAATCGATTCTGTTTCTTTATCCGGCAGTGGCGGATATCCCATATGATATGGGCTCCTTGAGATTGCTTAACGACTGATGCTTATGATGAATCGTTTTGAGCCTGTCCAAAAGCGCGTAAATATCGGAACCGAGAAATATTTCCGCCAAATCCGGGTCATACTGCGTACCGCTGAATCGCCGGATTTCCGTTAAGGCGCTCAGCAGCGGTAGGGCTTTGCGGTAGGTTCGATCACTGATCATGGCGTCAAACGAATCGGCCAGCATCACCACCCGCCCCCCGAACGGGATCGCTTTCCCTTTCAGCCCCTGCGGATATCCGCTGCCGTCATAGCGTTCATGATGCGTCAAAACGCCCTTGGCTACCGTCTCCATTTGCCGGATTCCCCGCAGGATATTCGCCCCAATGAGCGGGTGTTTCCAGATCTGTTCCATCTCGTCACGTACCAGCCGGCCCGGCTTACACAGAATCGCTTCGCTCACCCCGATTTTACCGATATCATGTAACAAACCGGTCAGATAAATAGTATGGGTTTCTTCCGGACTGACTTCCATCTGCTCGCACATCCACCGGGCGATTATCCCCACGCGTTCCGAATGGCCGCAGGTATAGGGATCCTTGGCGTCGATACTGCTGGTTAACGCCCGCAGCGAACCGATCAGCAGGTCTTCCAGATCCTTATATAAGCGGAAATTGTCCAGATAGACCGCAATTTCATTGGCTACGGAGATCAATAGTTTGGTATCAATCGAGTCAAAATCCGGCCGGTTGACCTTGTTCAGGGCCACCAGGGCGCCCATGTTTTTCCGGTTGCGGCGAATCGGCACGCTGACCAGGTTGCGAATCTGCTGCGGCCATTGATGGGTATAGGGACGATCTACATTGCTGTCGATCAGAATCCCCAGCGATTGCTCGGCCTCGTATTGGGTGCGATGCCACAAGAGGTCCAGATCGGCACGGTTGAGCCGGGAATTCCCCGAGGAAGCCACCATTTTAATTTCCCGCCCCGGACCTTCACAATCCGACCAGAGCACCAGCAGCTCTTCCACCTCGATGAATTCCTTCAGATCCTCGCATAACTGGGCAAAAAAAGTGTCCGGCTCCTGCGTCACCCGCATACCGTCCGAAATCCGGTGCAGCAGGGTGATTTCTTCATAACTTTGCGCTAACGAATTGCTTAACGCCTCCATTTCCGTATTGCTTTCGGTATGGGCGTGCATTTTATCGAACAGCGTTTGCAGCAGCGGCCGAAACAGCTCGCCGAATTCCTCGCTGGATAACGCTTCGGATAATCCCTGTTCCACCACATACGTACAATCCAGATGCAAGTGATCGCAAATCCGCTGAAGTGACTCGGTTTTCTGATAACGCAGTTTCTTGAGGCAGCACGCCAGCCACCCGATGGTTTGCCGTTTCTGCGTAATCGGAATCACCATCACCGGATATCCCTGGGGGCAGGTGAACTCGTGATTGGCCGCAGGATCGGGATCATTGCGAAAATCGCGGAGAAGAACCTTTTGACAGTCCTGCCAGCAGCAAAAACCGCTGCTCCCTTCGCCGTCATCCCCGGCCGCGGGATCCGAAAGATCGCCGGGCAAAACAAAAGCCGTATCGATTCCCAGACTTTGCAAAAAGGTTTCCATCTCCTCCACCGCCTGGCGGTCCAGTGTCGATTCGGCTATGGCTAACTCTTTTTCCATGTTTTTACTCTGCCATAAACGCCGGTCTCATGCCAAATTCGCAGCCAGCATTTCATCCACCAGCCGCAGCACTTCCCGGGGACTGAACGGCTTATTCAGACAAATCCGAATCCCATTGTCGGACATCGCCTTTTCCTCCAGCGCAAAACCGCGCGCCGTCAGCATGATGGCCGGAATCTCCCGCGTGGCTGGCATTTGCCGCAGCCGCCGGCACAATTCCAGTCCCGACAAATACGGCATCTGAAAATCCGTAATCAGAACATCCGGACATTCCGTCTGCACCAGCTCCAGCGCCTCCCGCCCGTCCTGGGCCGTGAGAACCTCATAGCCGGCGTTTCGCAGTTTCAGCGAAACCACATGCAGGATATGTACCTCATCATCCACGACCAATATTCTTTTCTTCTTCTGTAGCATACTTCAATTCCTGATAGTACATTTTGGATTGGCTTCCTGCGGCGGAAGAACGTTCGGGCAGGCCGGTATAACAATCCGGAAAACGCTTCCTTTCCCGACGGCACTTTTCACCGTCACCTCGCCCCCATGCACATTCTCGACAATCTGTTTGACCAGGTGCAAACCCAGCCCTGTTCCCCCCGCCATTTCCTGATGGGCGCGAACCCGGTAAAACTTGTCAAACACCTGCGCCAAACTTTCTTCCGGTATGCCGGCGCCCTGGTCTTCCACCTCCACATACATTTCTTCTTCGGTGCGTCCGGCCCGGATCGTGACCGTTTGGCCGGCATACGAATATTTAATCGCATTGTTCATCAGGTTCATAATCGCATGATACATCATATCATGGTCAAAATACCCGCGGATCGATTCCGAATCAGCCTGCCGCTCCAGACGAATCTGTTTCTCCAGCGCCTGCGGACGCAGCCCGGCAATGACCTCGTCCAGAATCGGTCCCAGGTCCCGCAGCTCCAGATTCACACTCAATACCCCCGACTCAATCCGGGAAATATTCAGAATATCATCGATCAGCCGATTCAGTCGCTTGGCCTGCTCCTGGATAATTTCGCAAAATTCCCGCTGCGTCTGCTCGTTATCCGCCTCCTGGTCCGCCAGCATCTCCGAACAGGCCCGGATACTCGCCAGCGGCGTCTTTAATTCGTGCGAAACATTGCTGAAAAAATCGTCCTTCATGCGGGCGATTTCCTTTTCCGCCGTCACATCATGGATAACCACTACAACCCCTAGTACTTCCTCCTCATGATTCAGTATGCAGGATAAAAGTACCTTTAAACTCAGTATGCGCGTAGTATCGGTATCAGGCCGCTCCACAAGCTGGGTAACTTCATGGCTCTTGTTTTCCCGCGTGCTCCTGATTAACTGCAGAACGACGCTGTCGTCCAGCACCTCCTCAATCGGGCTTTGAAATTTGTCTTCCAGGCGAAAATGAAAAAGCTTTTCCGCCGCCTGATTGGCCAGCAGCAATTCGTCGTATTTGTTCGTCACCAGCACCGCTTCAGAAATGCTGTAGATAATCGCCTCCGTCTGTTTCCGCTCCGCTTCCGCCACCCGCGCCTGAATCTCCAGTTCCTTCCGTTCAATCCGTTTTTGATCAAACCGCGATTTAATCGTGGTCAGATACCGGTTCACCTGCCCCACCATTTCCGCCAGTTCATCTTTTTCTTCCACCATGAGCATCCCGATTTCTTCCACCGCCTCAAAACTGCGCAGTTGATCCGAGATCGTTCGCAGCGAGCGCGACAAACTCCGCCAGATCAGAACCACCATCAGGATGCTCAAAAAAGTCATCACCCCGAAAACCAGCCAGCCCAGCAGTCGAACCTGCTCTTCCGATCCCGTCAGCCCTATCTCGGTGGCATAAAAGGCCGCACTGCCGCCCAACGCGGTCAGAAGAATCAGCACTACAAGTAATCGTCGCGCCAGCGCCACCGGCAGGCCTCCTACATCGAAGCAGACTCATACGTTTGCAGATAAAAAACCTCTTAGAATTTTTCTGCCCGCGGTGAGGAACTTTGCTCCTGGCCCTCCATCGAAAGCAAAAATTTCCGGGCCAGAGGATCCTGCGGATTCCTTTCCAGCGCTCGGGCATAACAGGCTCGGGCTTCTTCCGCATTTCCCTGCGCCTCCAGCGACTGCCCCAGCCAGCAATACGCCAGCGAACTCTGCTCGTCCGCCCGGACCGCCGCCTGGAAGGCCTCCTGGGCCTTCGGATAATCCTGTTCCTGCATGGCGATAATCCCCTGCGCCGTCCACGCCTCCGCATCCGCCTCATGCAAGGCCAGCGCCCGGTCCACATAGGTTCGGGCACGGTCATAGTCTTTTCGTCCCAGAGACGCCTGTGCCAGACGAATCCAGATTTTCGGATTGGAACCATCCTGCTGGCTCACACGTTCAAAACACCGGATCGCCTCATGGTACTGGTTCAGATTCATACAGCAATCCCCCATCGCCAGATCATAAGACCAGGGCGGGGTGGTTTTGCTCGAAGCAATCAGTTTGCCAAACAGATCTTTCGCTTCCGAATACCGGCCCGCCTGATAGAGACAAAATGACATGGCCTCCGTTACCGCCCGATCCTCCGGCGACGAATCCAGTATCCTTTGATACATCCCCATCGCCTGGTCGTATTGTCCCAGATGACTGTAGATGGTCCCGGCCGCCATAAACAGGCTCGGCTCCCGATCCGTCTCTTTCATCCCCTCCAGCAGGAGCGACAAAGCGGTTTCGTGTTCACCCAGGGATACCTTGGTTTCAACCATGGCCAGCAGATAAGGAGCATGGTCCGGCTGGCCCTGCCAGGCTTTTTCATAACAGACAAAAGCCTGATCCAGTTCGTTCCACTTTTCGTGCACCGTCCCCATATAATAATTGGCCTGCGGATGGCCGGGCTCCTGCTCCAGACATTCCGCAAAACATTTTCTGGCTTTGGCGTACTGTTCCTGCTCCAGATAAACCTGCCCCAGCAGCAGCCGGGCCGGCAGATACTGGGGATTGTTGTCCAGCACCCCCTGCGCCGTTTTCGCCGCCATGGCAAAATTGCCCGACTGAAATTGCTCCCGGGCCATATTGGTGGTGATTTGCGAACGAGCGGCATTCCACCGGTTCATTGCCGCCGCCTTATTTTTTTGGTGCTGATCCTGGCAGCCTGCCAGGACCAACACCAGTATCATCAAACTGCTTACTGCCTGCCTCATCGGTACCTCCGTGGGTTATGAAGCAACATGCCTATTTTACACTTTCAAACGCTACATCGAACTATCCGATTATTACCGCGGAGCAGCCGCCCCCTGCCGTTCCAGCAGATTCCGCATAAACTGGTTCATCGGACCGTATTGTTCTTCATACAGGGCTTTCCCCTGCAATTCCTCTTTCAACTGCACCGCATCCAGGAAATTCGGATTCATATGGCTGGCCAGGGTCGCATCCCACAAGGCTGCTTTCATCTTGCCCTTTTCCTGATTCTGCAGAGCCCACTGATAATGAGCGGACGACAGCCGGTCGCGGCCATAGCATAACAGCCCTTCCCGGTATCCCATCATCTTCTGCTGAATTTCCATCTTGACCTGATCCGCCATCGCATAATCCACATTGTCCTGGACAATATGCGGCGTAATCATAAAGATTACTTCTTCTTTCCCCGAATCGTCAATGGTATCCCGGAACAGGGGACCCACCACGGGCAGATTGCCCAAAACCGGAACCTGGGACCGTGTCAGACTGGTCCGTTCGCGGAACAGGCCGCCGATCACAATGGTGTGCCCGTCTTTGACCAGCACATTCGAGGTCACCTCCGCCGTCGATTCCGAAGGCAGGGTAAAGGTATCTTTTACTTCCACACCGCCGTCACTATCCTTGGTGAACAAATCCATGCGGATATAGCCATCCGCCATGACAAAGGGACGGAAATTCAGCTCCGTACCGGTATCCAGAAATTCCACCGTTTGCGTGGCGGTCGTCGCAGATACTTCCGTGGTAATATACCCATCACTGTTGCCCACCAGCACACTGCCCATTTGCCGGTTGATCGTCAGCACTTTGGGATTGCCCAGCGTAACTACATCCGTAATCGTTTCCAGAGCATTGATCATCAGCTCGATCTGGCTGGAAAATACCCCGATCTTCAAACCTTCGGTACCGGAACCAACGGTCGCTTTGGTACCGCTGATCCGGGCCGCGTCATCCGCACCGTCCGGCAACTCATATACTCCGGCTTTTTCCACTTCCGCCATACTAAAATCCAGGCCGCTCAAAACATTGAAATCCACGCCCAGTTGATTCTCATCCGATACGCTGGCCACCAGAATCGTCGCTTCCACCAGCACCTGCGGCGGACGGGCGTCGATTTCGGCAATCAATTTCCCGATTTCATCCAGACGCTCCGGATAATCCACAACTACGATATAATTATTGAGTGCCCAGTTTTCACCCGGTTCTTCTTCCTGCTTTTTGGCGGCGGGAGTAACCGTAATCTGGCCGTCATCGCTTAACAGGGAATCGACCAGACTTTTCACATCCGCTGCGGAGACATAATTCACCTGGAAAACCCGTGTTTCGGTTTTCCGGGCCGCTGCCTGCAGTTGTTCAAATTCCTTCCGGGTATAAACATATATAAAGGCGCCCTGCTCTTCATAGGCAAAATCATTCGCCTTCAAAACCGCATCCAGGGCTTCCCTAAAGGTCACATTGAAAAGGTTCACATTCACCACGCCCCGCACCTGACGGGAGGGAATGATGTTTTTCTGGCTGGCCGAACCGATCATCTTCAGAAAATCGGTGATTTCCGCCTTCAATACCAGCGAGGGAAATACTCCTTCGGCGTCCGGCGCGGTGACCTGGGCGACATCGGCAACCTCTGCCGGTTCCGCGGCGACCGGTACTTCTGCAGCCGCTTCAACTGCCGCTTCCGTCGCTTCCGCAGCCGGTTCCGCCGCTTCCACAGCCGGTTCGGCAGCTTCTACCGTCTCCAAGTCCAATTCAGATTCCGTATCCTGCGTCCAGGCCGGCTGAAGCAGCCAGGCCAAAACCAGAATACCCATTCCTGCAAGCAATACCTTTTTCATCATTATTCTCCTTGAGTAGTACATAATAACTCAATACCTTGTCCTATATCCTCTATCGTCGAACCAACTGCCCTCCTAAACGTTTCCCTGACCGCAAATCGTCTTCTTTACATATTTATTTCCTTTATAAGTGTTACAAACCTGCCATTCCCACTTGGTTATCGGTCCCAAACTCTATCCGACTGCCATTTTCTCAGAAACATAATCTTTGAGACACAATCCCAATCCCACAGCCCAACCGCTTGCCCCGAAATCCTGGCCCTCGCTCGTTTTCGCTTTTGCAACCTCCAGCCCCGCAATAAAAGAATAGAAATTCACCGAACAACCGGTTTTTTGCTGTAAAAACTCCCGAAACTCGGTTTGGACCGGCTCACCGGTCAGAATCAGCGTTTCCGGTAGCTCCGCCTCAAAAATCGCCTGATGATAGTCCCGGCAATCCCGTATTTTTTTAACCAGTTCCTCACGAGGATTCACCAGAAAATCAAACGGATGGGGCCGGTTGTCGTTAAAATCCTGCGATCCATAATCCACCCGCCGAATCCCCGTCATAAAATTACCCCTGCCGGTCAGTACGACCGAATAATCCAGTCCGATATGAACGATCAGCATGGACCGGCCAAAATCTTGTTCCGGCCGGCCATGACACACCGAACGGAACAGAGCGCAGGGCATCGGCTCGATCCCCGCACAGCGTAAATGCATATCCTCCAGCATCAGGAGGGTGTTTTGCAAAATATAGTCGGAGGCACCAAAGGCGATAAACTGCCGGCAGGATTCGGAGGCGTTGCCCACTTCGCCTGATTCCCAGTAATCCACCGTCCCGTAGTGTTCTTCAAATCCAAACTGCTCCCGCGCCTGGGCGCATACCGCCTGGTCCATATCCTGCCCAATCGAGGTATAGATCTGCAGCAGGGCATAGTCTAACTGGTCAAACGAAAAAGAGACCCGGACCGCGCGGCCTTTGAAGCCGTTTTCCTGGATCATATGGCGGATGGTTTGCACACAATAATGATACCAGCGATAACCCTGCCGGTTTTCCTCCCGGATCTCGTGCGGCAGATTACACTGCGCAGCGGCTTTCACCGATAGATGGGAATGGTTCTTTTCCAGTTGCAGCAGACGAATGGCATTTTCGCTGATATCCAAGCCAATCCGGCTGGTATGTCGGGAAGGAAATAAACCCATGCGTACTTTTATCCCTTTTTCTCTTGGGTGGTATGTAGGATTGCTTCTACTCGGCGATATGGATTCGCCCGCTTACCGGTTCTACCAGAACCTGCATTGCTTCGGAACCGGCCTGGATGGAGATCGTTCCCTGCGACATCAGCAGATTGTCGCTGGCAACCCCCTCGACCATTCTCCCAATCGTATCAAAACACACGGTATTCGTACCCCCGAAATCGGCTCCGACAATCGCCACCGGCTTCAACTGCGGATGATTCGCATAGTTGACCCGGTACGGCTGGCTGGGATTCACCGGGTCCGCAACGGTATTGCCGGATTCGTCCCTGATTTCATAAAGGTTGTTGGCCGTGTCGAATACCACCTGGTGTTTCTGCTGCGAAGCGATTGCCAGCGTCTGCGCATACAAAAGCGTCGAGACGATCTGCCGCGACGCCGAAGCGGCTTTCATATCATTGGTATCCCCCA
>JAKQBU010000267.1 GCA_029573975.1 Planctomycetota bacterium | reverse complement strand
TAACGCCGCGGATTTCGATACCCCATTGCTCCACACTTACCGGCGGCGTTAATTTGAGAGCGGTTTTCGTATCATGCACCATCTGCCAGAGTTCCGGTGCGGTTTTATCCAGCGGGCAATGGAATATCGTACCGCCGGTTTTTTCAAAGGCGGACAGACGCTGTTCCATCTCCGAAGTGATTCGTGTTCCTTCCGGGATTACCAATAGTTGATAATCCGCCAGGACGCCGCCTAGTATTCTTTTTTCCGTTACTACGGCGATATCCAGGTCCTGGAAGAGGCAGGCCTGATAGGCATCCTCAATATGGATGCCACCGTAGAACAGGGCGATGGGGCCATGCTGCCGCTGAAAGACCTGAATCTCCGGACCCAACCGCAGGAAATCCAGGGCACAGCGGCCCAGTGCCTCTACGCCATTGGCATGCCAATACAGGCTGACATCATCCACACGGTCAAACACCCAACAGGAGGTCATATCGCGGCCATGCAGAACCAGCCCCCATAAGGCGGCGGTAAAATAGGAAGCCAGGGTGGGAAACAGTCCGTCACTGATATGGTATTCCCCATCGAGAATCGGATGATCCGGCTGTAACGTGCGGTAATAGTCATGACGCAAAAAAGGCCAGGTGAAGTCCGCCGCCAGCCGGCCCGTCCAGTCCGGCCAGGAGGGCATGGCGTCCATCCCGTTGGCGGTGAGAATATCGCCGATGGCCTCGCGATCCACGTTGAGAACTTCCTGGGTGCTAATCGCCTTGATCTGAACAGGGTGGGCAGTGTCATATTTATGCAGCTCCGCAACGAACCATTGCAGAAATTCCGTAACGGAATCGGTTCCCATCTTTCCCAGTGCCTGCCAGCGTTCCAGGTCCGGGTGTTCCCGCTGATACTTCTGCCACATTTCCGCGGGGAAATCCGGAATCAGCCGGTACCAGGCTTCGTTTATCAGATCATAGCTGATCAGGGCGGGATGTTCCCGCACCAGGGGAATCAGAACGGAAAGATGTTTGGCGATTACCGCGCGAAAATGCGGATCGGTAATCGTCCAGGGCATGAAGTTGTTCGTTTTCGTGCGCCAGCCGGTTGCATCCGTTGTGGGCCATTTCTGCCGCGCCCAGTCGGGAAAATAATGCGGGGATACCAGCAGATCGCAGACCATATGGTTTTCCCGGGCCGCATTCATCACATCCAGGATACCGTCAGCCCCGTGGGGATTGATCTCATTTTCACTGGGAAGAGTGGCGGTAGGACCCAGTTCGATACTTAAACAGGTGTAGCCCATGGCGGACAGTTGAGGGAATTGTCCGCGGTTGAACCAGCCGCAAACGCCCGCGAAAAATACCGGCCGGTCGCCGCTGAAATACGAACCATCCCGGCAGGTAAGGTTCTCCAGTGAAATATCCGGCACACGGGGGAGAAAATCAGGATTTTCCAGCAAATTTTCCAATTCCTGCTGGGTTCGACCGGCGCATTCGAGCAGAAATTCTCCCGTGCGCCGGGCATGTTCAGGATGGTCATCTCGAAACATATCGAAGACTTCCGTTTGATACCGCTGCAACACCGTCCGGCTGACCAGCGGATACCGCACATCTATTCCTTTGGTTTTGGCAACCTCGAGCAATTCATCGATCTTTTTGATGTTTTCCGGCAGCGGGGCCAATAGGGCTTCCAGGTCGGAACGGGTGAAAATTTTGTTCTGCGGGCCAACTCCCTCCGGATAAACCGCTTCCAGGTTTGCGAAGTAAAACGGATACGGGCCGGGAAAGGGAAACTCGCTGGATTCCTGGGTAAGAATCGCTATGCTGTCCAGGTCGGTAATTGCCTCCGCACCCATTCCAAAGGGAACGGTTTGTGACAACGGGATTTCAATCTGTGACCAGTTTAGCGGCACCACACCCGGTAACGGCAGGAGACTGCTGATCTGCCGTCCGGCCTTATCGCCCAAAACCACCCAGAGATGAGAACCTCCCGCCCAGACCCTAAAGCGGACCGCCTGCGGCAGCGGCAAATTCAAATCCCGGCGTTCGATCCCATGTACCATCTGCCCGGCTTTGCTGACGGTGATCGCCGCATTCAGGCAGGGACTGTTTCCCAGAGGCTGATACCACCCGCTCCAGTATACCTTGAGATCCGTTCGGCCAACCGGATGCCACGTGTCGAGGGCATCGATCCAATTCATGGAATCCGCCTTATAAATGTTCGGATTCGCCAAACCTGTCCGAGGAACAAACAATAGAAATACAATCAAATATGACAATACGATGGAGTAACAACGGTGGGTGTTTCTCATCATAGGTTCCTGTTCAAAAGGGTAAGAATTTATTTAGAATCTTTCGGAGCCGGCGGCTGGCTGATACGCCGCTGGTCGAGGCAGCGCCAGATCAGCTTGGCCGCCGAATGAGGGGTAAATTTCGCGGTATTGATAGTGATGTCATAGTGTTTGGCATCCGTGACATCCTGATTGACGAAACTTCTCACAAAGGATTTCTGGGTACGATCCGATTTTTCAACTATGGAAAACGCTTCTGTTTCAGATATATCATTTTCCCGGGCATAATTTTTGACCCGTTGTTCCAACGAGGCGGTAACCCGGACCGAGAGGCCATTCTGGCGGGGCAGTACCAGTCCGGCTGCCCGGCCGACAATGATCGCCTGGCCATGTTTGGCGATAATCATCAGCACGTGAATCAAATGCCGATAATAGCTAAGCTGTTCGATGCCGGTTTTACGGGTAAAAAAAGGGTCCAGCCATTCCCCAATCCAGCTTATCGTATGTTCATCGACCGATTGCAGCAGACTTTTATGAACATTCATATCCTCCGCCATAAAGTCGAGGATTTCATGATCATAGAGCTGCCATTGCAACATGGCTGCCAGTTCGCCGGCGATGATCTCCCCGCCGCTGCCCAGGGGACGGCTGATAGTGATATAATCGATATTGATATTGCTTTCCGCCAGACGCAGCAATTGCTCTGATTTGATTCGCTGTGCCCGGGCGATTTCCCATTGGCGCATCTGCTGTTCTACGATATGGCTGATTTCACGCGACGGATGATATTTGGCTGTCATAATCAGAACTCCCACAAAACTCCGGCTAAAGACATTTCATTGGTATTCATAGAATATTATATCAAATTCCGAATTAAAGGGAAACTATTTTTAATTGCTTTTGCCAAAACGAGTTATATCAATAATCAGTCCCCGGATGTTATGAAAAACCAGCCTTCGGCAAAAGGCTGAGGGCCTGATACCTATCTATTAATTCGGTATAACTACTTAGTTTCTGTATAGTAAAGTTCAAATTCCGCAAGGGAAAATGGTTTTCCGTGGGGCAGATAGAGCCTTACATAGCGGGCGGTGAAGGGGGAAATCCGGCGTTCCAGCTTTTCGTTCTGGTTTGCGGTTACCGAATCGACGTCCGTCCAGGTGAAGCCGTCATCGCTTTTCTGGAGGGTAAAGGTTTCCGGCCGCCAGGCGGGAACCGGGGGATGGGAGATCAGTACATAGCGGTCGATCTGGTATTTTTTCTCCAGATCGACCATCAGCCAATCGTCGCCGGCAGATATTTTGTCATCGGCATAGATGGCAAAATACGTTTCCGGGTCACCATCCACCGCGTTAAACGGTTGATAGGCATAGGCCAGCATCTTGGAGCGGGCGTACTTGCCGAGGGCTATATTTTGGCTGGCCGGCTCGTTCGGTTTCCATACCGCCGGCTCGCTTTGGGTGTAGGTAATGACGGGGTCCCAGGTTACGGATTCCTTTTCCCCGCCGGCGGAACGGGTTCCCACCACAAAATAGAGGGCGTCGCCCTGGCGGACGGTGACGGTCAGATCATGGCTGGCCGGCTGCTGCGGCGTGAAAGGGGCCGCCTGCCAAATTTCATCCGTATTATGCAGCAATTTGGCATATGTTTCTCCACCGGCACCGGCCGGCAGAGACGCCGTTCCTTCCACCCGGATGACGCCGCCGTGCGGGGCAAGCCATTTCCGGATGGATTCGGCGAGCCGATCCGGGATCTGATAATTACTGCCGATGCGGCAGTTGCCCTCGCCCAGCCAGTCTTTTGTAAAAACGTCATCGCTGGGAATGAAACGCAGATCGCGGTAGGCGGCGTCTTTTTTCTGCTGATAATACCAGTTATTCTTTCCCATCAGGCTGCAGAAACCGGCGGAAGCCAGGTAGCTTTCTGCGGCATATTCGAAGGCGATATGACCGATGGCCTGGCCCTGGGAGCCGGGATTTTTATCGTCCCTGACGACAATCCGGATCGTATGCGTGACATCCGGCGCCAGTCCGGTCTTGAGATAGACAAAAACTTCGTGCGAGGTGCTCCGGGGGCTGAAACAATCGACGGTTTTCCGCAGGACATCGTCGATATACACGTCGGCTTTGCCGCCGGCCGGGGAGCGCACCGCCCGCCAATAGATATCCGGGCCGGGGAACGAGAAGGCCAGGCCGCTACCGGGCGTACTGCTTTCCCGGATCTTGCCCTGGTAGGACTCCGGTTCATTTTTCTCCGCCCAACTGCCGGAATATTTCATTTCCGGGCTGGATGAGCCAACTATTTTGGTTTTCCGGCCGATAATGGGATCGGACGATTCCGGATGCGGTTCGAAGGAATAGCGGGGCATCCAGTTGCTGGCCTTCATGGGTTCCTTTTTCAGGGTGAAGTCCACGCGGCGGAAGGTATTGTCGGC
Source organism: Planctomycetota bacterium (assembly GCA_029573975.1). Next base: position 376 of record JAKQBU010000267.1, on the reverse strand, counting down.
GAAATAGCCGTAATGCCGGAAGGTTTGGCCGCAGGTGTTTACATCCGTACCGGCTTCATTGAACAGTTTCATGAAGCCGAACATCGCCTCGGGACAATAGCCCCAGACCCAGTCCTGTTTGGCCAGGTCGCTGCACGCGCCAATCATCACGCCGTCCACATTATGGGCGTAGGGGCCGCCCCAGGGATCTTTGTTGCAGGGAAAGACGCAGAGGTATTGGTCCAGGTACTCGCTGTAGATAACGCCCCAGAAGTGGCTGGGGGCCATGAGGGTGGAGCGGCCGGCCAGGGCCGGTTCATCCCAGTTGCCGTCGTAAAAATAGTTCCAGGTGCCGGGGGCCATTTTATCGGCTATGGCGCTGCGGGCCGCGCGAACG
>JAKQBU010000260.1 GCA_029573975.1 Planctomycetota bacterium | reverse complement strand
AACCTTTTCCAACACTCCCAAAAGCCGTCTGGCCGCTCATATCATCAAAACCATCGATCGCCTCAGGCAATCTCGCTAACCTTCAAAACCCCCACTGCCGGAGTATCCGGATTAAACTTGACAGAAAGTATCGCCCGGTTTTTTCTCCAGAACGACTCACCGGAGCCGGCGGCACTGCGGGCACCAGCGAAGGCGATAACACCTGCCAGCACCCCCGATGCGAATGAACCCTGCTTCGGCGGCATCAACCGTCCAGCCGCACTTTCGGCAGCGCACCTGCCAATGGGGGGCATATCCTTTCATCTTGATTCACTCTTTGCAGCCAAATGGTCTTACTCCGTAATACCCAGGTCTTCTTTGGTCAGAATGCTTTCAAATAAGTAGCCGGCGGCCTCAATATTCTCGCGGGCGCCTTGCTTGCGGTCGATGACGCAGACTATCCGGTCCACTTTCGCACCGGCTTCGGTGAGAATCTTGGCCGCCTCAAGCACCTGCCCACCGGTGGTGGCAATATCTTCCACCAGCAGGACCACATCGCCCGGTTCCAGGATACCTTCAATCATCTTGCCGGTGCCGTAGCCCTTTTTGCTGTTGCGGACGATGAGCCAGGGCTTGCCGGACTCCAGCGATGCTGCCGCCGCCAGCGCCACTCCGCCCAGCTCCGCACCGGCAATCCTCGAAACCGCCGGGGATAAATGTTTGCAGAACTCTTTGCCCAGCGCCTTAAGAATATCCGGCTGTGTTTCGAACAGGTATTTATCCAGATAATATTTACTCCGCTTGCCGCTGCGCAGCAGAAAATCCCCTTCCAGATAGGCCGATTCTTTAATTCGTTTGGCCAGCTGCAGTTTGTCCATAGATGGCTCCTCTATCCTTTCAGATTTATACTTTCAGATTTGCCTGATGCGTGAGGTATCGTCGATACTTGCGGCGGATGGGAGCAACGACCTCGGTGAGAAACTCATCGACCTGCTGCGGCGCACAGCCGATGTAGTCCTTCGGATTGAGAACCTTGCGAAAATCAACCTTGGCGAAGGCCGGGTCTGCCTGCAGCCGCTCGAGCAGGTCGTTTTTCCGCCCGTGCTCTTTGACCTGTGCGGCCGCGGCCTGCGAATGTATCCGAATCCGCTCGTGCAGTTCCTGCCGGCTTCCGCCCGCTTTTACGCCGGCCATCAGGATGTTCTCCGTCGCCATAAACGGCAGTTCCGCGGCCGCATGGGCAGCTATCACCTTCGGATATACCACCAGCCCCGACGCCGTATTAATCAGAATCTCAAGAATGCCGTCAGTCGCCAGGAATGCCTCCGGCATCACCACCCGCCGATTGGAGGAATCATCCAGTGTCCGCTCCAGCCACTGGACCGATGCGGTCATCGCCGGACTGGTCGCCAACGAAAGCACCAGCCGTGCCAGCCCCGTCCCCCGCTCGCACCGCATCGGGTTGCGCTTGTAGGCCATCGCCGAAGAGCCGACCTGCGAGGTCTCAAACGGCTCCTCAATCTCCTTCAGATTGGCCAGCAGTCGAATGTCATTGCACATCTTATGCGCCGATTGAGCAATCGACGCCAGCACATCCACAATCATCTTGTCGAGTTTTCTCGGATAGGTCTGGCCGGTCACCCGGCACACCTGCGAAAAACCAAATGCCCGTGCAACCATTTTTTC
>JAKQBU010000250.1 GCA_029573975.1 Planctomycetota bacterium | reverse complement strand
AGCCGCCGTTTCCAACCTGACGGAAAATCTGGATGTTCGTATTTTTGAAGGAAACAAAATTTTAGAAGTGAAAAATACTGCTATCAACAAAGGCAAAACGTCCCAACACTGGCTGGCAAAACAAAAATGGGATTTTATTTTCGCGGCTGGGGATGACTATACCGATGAAGATATATTTGAAATTCTGCCGGAAAAGGCGGTCATCATCAAAGTTGGGTATGAACTTTCCAAAGCGCGTTATTTTGTGGACTCTGCCCAGGATATTCGCCTGATCTTGCAAAAAATAACGGAGGTCCCTTATGTTGAACCTGGATCAATTCCGCCACCTGATACCAGACAATGAATTAGCAGGTATTTATCACAAGGCTAGCTTCCTTTACGGCAAACGGATCGTCCACATTAATTCTACCTATCAGGGAGGTGGAGTGGCGGAAATCCTGTATTCGCTGGTTCATTTGATGAATGATGTGGGTATCCAGACAGAATGGAGAATCTTGCACGGAAATCCCGCTTTCTTTGAGATCACTAAAAAATTCCATAATGCTCTCCAAGGGGGTGAATTGCACTTAACCGAACAAAAAAAACAGCTCTACCAGCAGGTCAATGAAGATTTTTCACAAATGACCCATATGAATCATGATTGCGTGGTTATTCATGATCCCCAGCCGCTGCCTTTGATCCGGTTTTTCCGGAAAAACCAGCCCTGGCTTTGGCGCTGTCATATTGATTTAACCCATCCCCAGGAAGAACTGTGGGATTACTTAAAAAGTTTTTTGATTCAATATGACCATGTGATTGTATCAAGTGATAAATTTATTCAGGAAGATCTGGCCATTGGGAAAACGGTGATTTTGCCGGCCATCAATCCCTTTTCCTTAAAAAATATGGAACTCCCCCCCAAGACCATCCTGAAATATATAAAGCGTGTGGGGATTCCCACCGATAAACCAATCCTGTGCCAGGTTTCCCGACTGGATCCCTGGAAGGATCCCGAAGGCGTTTTGGATGTTTTTACTTTAGTGAAGGAAAAAATCGATTGCCGTTTGGTTTTTTGCTATAATATCGCAACCGATGATCCGGAATGTATCCAAATGTATGACCGGGTCTATCAGAAAGCCGGAAAATTAGTCGAAAAGGGAGATGTCCTCTTTATTTTGGGAAATAATGATATTTTGGTCAATGCCATTCAGTCCTTCTCCAAAGTAATCATTCAAAAATCCATCCGGGAGGGATTCTGTCTGGCGGTTACGGAGGCACTTTGGAAGGCAAAACCGGTCGTCGCCTCCCAGGTGGGAGGAATACCGGCTCAAATTGTAAATGGGGAAACAGGATATTTGTTAAATCCCGACGATAAGGCCGGTTTTGCCGAACGAATCGTTCATCTGCTGCAGCACCCGAAAGAAGCCCAGCAGCTCGGCGAGAAAGCCAAAATCAGTATCCGGAAAAATTTCCTTCTTCCCAGACTGCTGTCCAACCATCTGGATTTGCTGAAATTAGTTATCCAAAAAACCTGAAAAGATCTGCCGCCTTTTGTTTGGGGTGACGGTTTCTACACCATTGCCTTCAGGTTCATCACCCTCGCAGCCGGGGATTTCCTCTGTCGCATCTGAACGGTTTCTGCCGGTAGGAAATTATCCCTCTTATTCCGCAGCATCCGCTTCACGAATGGATCCGCCTTGAGAGGATTACTCAGCGAAAGCATTTGCCGCTGGTTTAAAGGTGCATGTGCGGTTATTGACTTCATAGCGAAGCGGGAACGGCGCGGAGGGAAAAATATTTGATGGCCATACCGGTGTTAAAGGTACCAGGGATTTCCCAGCCCATATTCATATTGACCACGGCGTAATCGGCCGGGTCGGCGTCGGTGAGAAAACCGCGTTGGGCCGCTTCCTGTAAACCGGTCTGGATATACATCAGCAGATCCTGGCGGATCGTCACCCATTGACCGGATTTTAGCGGATTGGGATTCAGCCGCTCACCCGGCATGGTATAGATGAATTTCCGCGTAGCGTCTGCCTTGCCGCCGTCCTCGGCCATATATAGCGGCGGGATCTCATGTCGGTAATCGAAAAAGGGAACGCCAAACCAGAAATAATTATTGAAATCGGGAGATTCCGGCTTGATATTTTTGACAATCAGGAACAATTGAAACTGGGCGGTATGCAGGTTGGGATCATATTCCTCCATCTTCATGGCTCGATCACAATAAGCCAATTGAATCGATATGCGGAGATTAATTTTCTCCAGCCGGGATAGTGGGCATACTTCAACCGCATCCTGTTCGATCAGCAGATGCGGCCAGCTTTGCCCACCGGTCCGCGGCGCCTGCCCATATTCCGCCTGCCCGAAAATCTCCAAAAGCAGATCACCATACTTCGATTGGGGGCCTCCATGGACGATGCGTTTGCCCTCGTTGCGATATTCCATATCCCCATCCGGACGTTTGATACATTTGGCCCCGGCCAGGTCATATTTCGTGGCCCACTGACAGATTCGCCACTGGCCGGTGATGGATTCGGTAACCGGCTCCGGCAGCGGCCGGTCATAATTCAAAACCGCATCCACCTGCCGGCCCCGGGCGGAATCAGGAAAACTCAACTTGAATCCGTTCGCAAATGACATATCGGCAAACAGCGGTATACCTTCTACGGCGGCCCTTTTCCAAACCCGAACATACTCAACGCTGAACGTGGATGGCAAATCGCTGTCCTGCGGCAAACCGAACCAGTCCGGCATGGTTTCGCTGTCAAAATTCAAGGTCAGTGGCTGATGCCAGTGGGTGTTTTCCACCCAGCGAATCAGCACCCCGTCGAAATACCACTTGATCTTCTCCGCATCCCACTCCAGCCCATATACATGAAAATCATCCGCCAGGTTTTCCGCCGCTGACCATATCCCCTGCGTCTCCCAGTGCTCCGGGTCCGTGGGAGTCTGGAATACATGCAGGTTCATATTGACTTTCTTCTCGAAACCGGCAGCACCACCGCCAATTTCAAACACGTCGATTTCCGTCCACAAATTCGGATCAGCCTCATAAAACCAGAACGAACTGGATCCGTGCGACTTCATCGGCCGGCACTTGACTTCAAAATAGCCGTATAGAACCGTGATTTTGCTTTTCACCGCGGCGGACGTATAGGTATGATACCCCTGATCCTTCGGCATCTCCGGAACTTCCTGCTTCTGCATTAAAAGATGAAGCTGACCGTCGTGGACCTGCACATTCCCCGGATAAAAATAGCCCGGCTGCCGCCCCAGCCACCCCGGATTGCGATCATGCCATTTTTCCGCATCCAGCTTCTCCCCCTCGAATTCATCCCACAGGGCTTGATAGGGAATCCACTCTCCCTCGTTCCCCTGATCGGAAAGAGGCAGCGTCTCGGTAATACGCTCGGGAACCGGACCAATCGGCTCGGTCCGAAGCCAGCCCTGCGGCATCGTGCGGCCATACAGCAAAACAGCAGAGAACAGGATAAAAAGCGAAGTGGTTTTTATGCGTAACAATTTTATGTCCTCATAATCATGGCTTGGAGAATGGATTTATTCCGCCAGCACCCGCTGCACAAAATGGTCCGCCGCCCGCCGGATATAGTCTTCTGTGACAGGCAGATCAAACGGGGCGGGGGTCTCCGTAAAACGGTGGGGGACCTTCACCTTGCTCACGTCAAAATTCTCCCGCATCTTGAATCGATACTTCTCCGCCAGAATCTTCCGCCCCAGCCGCCGCAGTTCCTCCTCCGTCCCCAGCGCCATCCCCGAAACCTCCAGCACCTTCAGCACCGTCTCCGGCTTGTAAATCCCCCGCGCAAAAAAGCATACCACCAGGCTCGACAAAACCTGCCGCCACTGCTCCTCCTTCACCAGTATCTCCGCCACCTCCTCCGGGGATGTATCCTTCTTCTTCGACAGCGTCTTCTGATCCACCGAATACCCCGCATTATCCAGATGACTGTGCCGAGCGCCGACGAGATAGCCGATATGCGCCGCCGGCCCCGTATGATACCCCGGCATCTCATTGCCGCCCCACGCCAGCGCAAAGTCCGCCCCGCCATACACCGCCGCCGCCTGCTCCACCCCGCCTGCCAGCGCCCGGTAAAAATCACTCGGCTGCTCCACAATATTTCGAACCGCCCGGACATACTGGCCCCAGTCCCCCCAGCTCAGCCGCAGCCCCGCCGTTTCCGCCTCCGGGATCAGCCCCTTCTCTATTGCCTCTGTCGCCCACGCCAGCACCACCCCCGTGCTCATCGAATCCAGCCCATACACCTCCACCTCGTCCATCAGCCGCAGCAGTCCCGGCACCTCCGATATCCCCAGCATACTGCCCAACGCATAAATCGGCTCATAGTCATAGCTCACCATCGACGTCTTATAAAAGTACGGCTCATCCTCATACGGCTGCCGCAGCGCCGCCAGATGAATGCAGCCCACCGGGCAGTGGCTGCACGCCACCCGCCGCCCCAGATAATGCTGCGCAAAGGCCTCCCCCGAAATCTTCTCCGCCCCCTCAAATCGCCCCTGCTGCAAATTCCGCGTCGGCAGCCCGCCCATTTCATTCAGCGGCAGAATATTCTCCGACGTCCCCAGCTCATGATACTTCTTCATCACCTCCGATTCCACCGTCGTCTTGAAAATCTCATCATACAACTGCCGGTACTGCTTCCGGTCCGCCACCGGGATCGTCTGATTGCCCGACACCACCATCGCCTTGAGCTTCTTGCTGCCGAACACCGCCCCCAGCCCCAGCCGCCCGAAATGCCGATACGTCTCCATCGTCACGCACGCATACGGCACCCGCTCTTCGCCCGCCCGCCCGATCCGCATGATAGTCCGCGACCCGGCCCCGCCTTCCCGGTCCCGCAGAATCCGGCCCACCGTGTAGCAGTTCCGCACTCCCCACAGCGCCGACGCATCCCGAAAATGCACCTTCCCCCCGTGGATTGCCAGATACACCGGACTTTCGCTGGCTCCCCGAATCACCATCGCCCCATACCCCGCCAGCCGGATCGACACCGCACTCCGCCCGCCCGCATGGCTCTCCCCCAGGTTCTTCGTGTGCGGCGACTTGAAAAATGCCGTCGTCTTGGACGCCAGCGGAAACAGCGACGTTGCTGGCCCCACTGACAGAATAATCGGATTCTCCGGCCCCAGCGCCTCCGCCCCCGCCGGGCACTCCTCCGCCAGCAGTTTGATTCCCACCCCCGCGCCGCCCAGCCATTCCTCATACAAATCCCGCCGGTCCTCCACCCACGACCGCCGCCGGCTCATATCCACATACAAAACCCTGCTCAGCGTATCTTCCTTGATCATGGCTTCACCTCCGTCCCGCACTCTTCCATCGCCAGCACCCCATACGGACAATACGAAACGCATATCCCGCACCGCACACAGATCATCGGCTTTTGAATTTCCTCATTCCAGAAAATCGCTCCGAACGGACAGGCCCCCACGCACAGCTTGCACCCGATGCACTTGTTCGCGTTAAAATCCACCCCCCGGTCCGCCCGCCGCACCAGCGCCTCCGTCGGGCACACCACTGCACACGAAGGCTGCTCGCACATCCGGCAGACCACCACCACAAACCCCTTCTCGATGCCCCCGTCCGACCGTACATGGATCCGCCGGTCCGCCAGGCCCCCGCTGCCCCCGCGCCGGGCACAGGCAAACATGCAGCTTTGGCACCCGATGCACTTCTCACTATCAACCACTGCCAGCCTTTTCATGGTTCCAAATCTCCAATTTCTTATCAGTTGACAACCGAAGATTCTACCCTCCCCTGCTCGTCAATGCAATGATTTCCAAAATCCAGCTCCCGTTAAAATTACTCCGCCGGATTCGCCGGTTATTTGGAAACCGGATATCCCAGCCCCGCCAGCACCTCCTCAAAATCCGCCGGTAGGGGGGGTAACGGTTGATTCGCCTCCTGCCCGGCAAACCGGATCATATTCCGCAGCAGCCGCTCCGCCGCCGGATGCGTATCCAGATTCTCCTGTATCCGCAGCGTATTGAGCACGAACCGCCCGGCCCCCAGCTTATACACGCCCACCAGCAAGCCCGACGAATAGCGGAACGAAGTTTCCATCGCCCCGGCCGCCGCCTCTGCCGGCGTATCCAAACCGGAAAAAACATAATCGGGGATCAACTCCCGGTAATAGGTATAATCCATCAGGCCTCCCGCCGGCAAGCCCTCAAACATCGGATGGCTCCTGGCCCATTCATCCTTGGGATACACCCACCCGAAAATCCGCAGCAGCGTCCCCTTATTTTTCAGCGGCAGCCAGTGCAGGGCGTTCCCCTCCTGCGCAAACACTTCCGGCCGCAAAAAAATGACGGTCGAACCCCGTGCCATCCGCTCCGCCAACTGCCGGAAAATTTCCGACTTTCTCTCGGAGGCAATCTCATCAAATACCACGATAACCTGCCGGCGGCTGGGATCTGCCGTCTCTAGGGGTATGGTCTGAATATGGTTTCTTTTCAGCCAGTCGCCGGGGTCCCTGCCCACTAAAACCACTTCCATTTCTACCTCCGGCATGAGCCGGCGTTCCGTCACATAAAATTCCACCTCACCCCCGGCCGCCGCCGCCCCGTGCTCGAACGTGGCCACCCAGTGATACTTACCCTCCGGCCAGTCCGCCCTCACTTCCTCCGAAAAAACCCCAAACGCCAGCGGCGGCTCCACCCCATCCGCCGCCCCCGGCACTTTCACCTGAATCTTCCGGCTGAAAACCACCTGCCGCCCGGCGTCGAATACCTCCAGCCGGGCCGGGTATTCCCCCGCGGCCAGCACATCCTCATTGGCCAGCACCGCCTCCAGCCGAATGGCGGCCCCCCGGTAAACATGCACTGGCTCGGTAAACAGGCACCATCGCAACGGATAAAAACCGTCGAACATAGCCTCAAACGCCCCCGGCTTCCATTCCCGGAAATACGTATTGGCCACTCCCTCGCCCGTCTGGCCATGATCCAGCGCCCCCGTCAGATTCACCCCATTAATATGCGGATTGGCCCGGATGGCATTGAAGCCCAGCGTCCGCTGCCCGGCCATCTTCGCCTGGCACTGCCGGAAAAAATCCTCCGGTCGTCCGAAAACCTCCGCCATGTTCCATCGTTCCCAATCCGCTTGAAACTGCTCCAGCCGCTGCCGGAACGTGGCACGCTGCTTATAATAGACCTGCGCATCCGCCCGCTGTTCAAACTGCCGTGCCAGCCGCGACAGATCCACCCCGCTGGCAATCCCATATTCGGACACATAAATATTTCGGCCACCTTCCCCCGCTGTCCGCAGCAGCTTGATAATCTCCGCATCATGCGGCGC
>JAKQBU010000209.1 GCA_029573975.1 Planctomycetota bacterium | reverse complement strand
CCCGTACAGATCATAGGAAAAGGCCAGCGAAAAAATCGCGTTGGCATGGCGGCTGTCCAGCTTGATCGCCTGTTCGTATTCCTCCATCGCTTCCTCGTGCTTCCCGTTGGCATCTTTCAGCTTCCCCATCTGATAGTGATACTCGGCTCGCAGCTCCCCCACCCGTGAGATCCGCTTCAGGCGATCCTGCGCTCCCTCCAGATCCCCTTTCCGCCGGCAGCAATCCACCACCAACATGGCCGTCTCAAAACTGTCGTACCCCTTGCTCTCCGCCTGCTCGAATTCCTTGATCGCCCCGTCATAATCCTGTAGCGACCGCAGACAGCAGGCCCGCAAATAACAGCTCTGCTTGCTCGTGCCCGACTTGCTCAGCCACTTCTGCGCCTCGGCATACTCCCCCAACGCAAAATACCCCTGACCCACCTTGCCCGCCTGCAGGGAATCCTTCTCCCATTGCTTGCCGTGCTGCTGGACCATCGCCTGCATCTGCTCCTGAAATTGTTCCCGATTCCGCGCGCCGCTGCGCACCTTCACAATCAGTTGTTGTAACTGCTCTTCCGTCAAACTCTCTTTGCCGGACAGAAAAGACGATAATTCCATCGTTGGAGTATCCATTTTTATTAAATATCTCCCTTGTTTTCTTTTACCATATCACTATCTTATTCTACATAGATACAAGCCAGTTATTATAAGGAAGGCCGCCGTTCTTGCAATAGAAAAACCTCGGCAGGATACTCCATCCAGGGAAAGTTTATTGGTTTTTACCAAATTTATGTTTTTTCATCCCTGGGACCGATAACAAATAAAGAGGAACAAAATTAACATAAACCTCTTTTGTATAAAAAGTTAGAACTATACCATGAAAACCTTTTGCTTCATTATCAATCCCAAATCCGGCTCTCACCTGGATATTTCCGGCCTCCGCCATCTCTGTCAATGGTTGCGGAGCCGGGGCGATCAAATTTGCCTCAACCTCACCCGCTCCCTCGAACATGCCGGCGAACTGGCGGCAATGGCTTGCCAGTCAAACACTTCCGTGATTATCGTCGCCGGCGGAGACGGCACCGTCCGTTCCGTCCTGCAATCCATGGCCGGCTGCCCCACCCCCGTCATGATTCTGCCCTGCGGCACCGAAAACCTGCTCGCCTCCGAACTGGGACTGGACGGCTCGATGAAAACCACCATCCAATGCCTGCAACACGGACTCCTGAGAAACCTCGATCTCGGACGGGTCAACGGCCGGATCTTCACCTCCATCGTCGGCGTCGGCTTCGATGCCGAGGTCGTCCAGATGGTCCACCAGGGCCGCTCTGGCCATATCACCCATGCCGATTATATCTGGCCCATCTGCCGCACCTTCTGGGAACACAACTTTCCCCATTTCCAGATCGAGGCCGATGGCAAACTGGTCTGTGACGAGCCGGCCCTGGCCTTTGTCGGCAATATCTCCCGTTATGCCGTCGGCCTCAAAATCCTGCCCGATGCCAACTGCTCCGATGGCTTCCTCCATCTGTGCATCTATAAATGCCGAAAAAGAAGAACCCTTCTCAAGCATTCGCTCCTGACCGTTGCCGGTATATCCCATACCTCAGACCAGGTGGTCCGGCTCCATTGCCGCGACATCATCATTCGCTCCCCCCAGCCTCAATATGTCCAGATCGACGGCGACCCCGGACCCCTTCTGCCTCTTCATATCGAATCCATTCCCCATGCCGTCAAGGTCTTCACCCCGCCGCCCCCGCCGGGCAGGGAATTCGCCCCCCCCGTCCGCCATTACCATCTCCGCAAATGGCTGCTCCATTAACCCGCATTTCTCACGGGATTTTGACTATTATATTGATAACTCCATGGTTCAGAATGTCTTATGTACTATTTTTGGTTCACCAGCTTCGACAGTCTGTTTTCAGCGCGTATTTTTGGCTGCCTTCAAGGCCGCAGGAGCTATCTTCAGCAGGCCTATAAGTCTATAAGTTGAAGACAGATAGCGACGAGAACGAAGAAGGCGGGCAAAAAGACCGCTGAAAATCGAAAGTCCGTGAGAAATGCGGGTTAATCTGGCTTTTTCAAAAATTTTCGCTATGATACATCAACCGGTATGCCATCCGGCCGTAAAATTTATAAGCTGTTATTTTTAAAGGTGTTATAATGAAAACCATCACCGTCGGCGACTCCGCTGTCCAATCCGTCACCATCGCAGATCCCGCCCGCCTGACCCTCATCGCCGGCCCCTGCGTCATCGAAAGCAAAGATTTATGCTTCCAAATCGCGGAATTCATGCAAAAAATGACCGATAAACTGCAAATCGGCTACATCTTCAAGGCCAGCTTCGACAAAGCCAACCGCACCAGCCTGTCCAGCTTCCGCGGTCCCGGCCTCCAGGAAGGCCTCAAAATCCTCCAGCAGGTCCGCCGCGAATTTGCACTCCCCGTCCTCTCCGACATCCACCTGCCCCAGCAGGCCGCTCCCGCCGGCGAGGTCCTCGATATGATCCAGATCCCCGCCTTCCTCGCCCGCCAAACCGACCTCCTCGTCGCCGCCGCCGCCACCGGCAAATGCGTCCAGGTCAAAAAGGCCCAGTTCATGGCCCCCTGGGATATGAAAAACGTCGTCGAAAAAATCACCGCTGCCGGCAACGACCGCATCACCCTCGTCGAACGCGGCACCTCCTTCGGCTACAACCAGCTCATCTGCGACATGACCTCCTTTACCTATATGAAAAAACTCGGCTTCCCCGCCATCATGGACGCCACCCATTCCACCCAGAAACCCAGCGGCATGGGCGGCTTCTCCGGCGGCAGCCCGGACCTCGCCCCCATCCTGGCCCGCGCCGCCATCGCCGCCGGCGCCGACGGCCTCTTCCTCGAAACCCATCCCCACCCCGATAAAGCCCTCAGCGACGCCGCCTGCATGCTCCCCCTGCACCAGATGGAACCGCTGCTGGCAGCCTGCCGCGATATCTATCTTCGCCTCCATCCATAGCCGGCCCTTCCCCGCCGGTGTCATTCGATCCTTTCCACGGTGATGCTCTGCCTTAACTCCACGCTTTCATTCGCCCCCAGCCTCCGGCGCGGCGCCCAGAGTTCCACCTCCAGCTCCCCCAACGCTTCGGGATAGGCACACAACCAGGTACAATCCACCTGCTCCCTGTCAAACGCCTGCACCACCCGCAGACCCTTGTCCCCGGTAAAAGACCAGCTCCCCTCCGGCGCCTGCTCAGCAGTAAAAAACATCCCTTCCCGCAGCCGGCCGATTACCGCACCGATGTCCGGCGCGCTGGTTTGCCCGCCCCGATTCACAAAACCTGCCCGCGTCGAAGCCAGCGATCCCATCTCCAGCATCAAATTGCTGCGCAACTGGGCCGTTCGCGCCTTGTCCGACGGATTGGTCAGCCTGTTGAGGATGCGCACCGTCGGCTTCCCCTTCTCCAACGCCACCGTCCGCGTCAACTGGAACCCATCCAGCGTGGTCGTCACCATCGTCACGGACTGCGCATCCGAGGCGGTAACCACCGCCGGCTCCAGGAATCCGCAGGGATTGAAGTTCCCCCCGACAAAATTCCCCAACCCCCCGGCAAACGGAAAGTACAGATTTTTCTTCACATTATAGGCCGTTACACACTGTCCGGTTTTACGCTCCACAATCCGCAATACCCGTCCCCCCAGCAGCGGAACAATATCCAGATGCAGACTGTCATTCTCCAGCACCACCACCTCCACCGGATTGGAAAAAAGCTGGGCAAACAGCAGCAGTTGCTCGCGCTCGCCGCCCATCTCGCGGATCACACCGAATTCATGTTTTTGCATCCGCTGAATAAAATCCAGAGCCGCCGCCGGCCCCGCCACCTGGCCGTTAAACCTCAACTCCCGGCCGCGAATCGTGTACCCGTTGCGGGGAAACAGCGCCGCATATTGCAGCGGCATCCGTGCCACCTTGACCCGCTCCAGCAGAACCGCATCCTTTGCCGCCTGGGCCTCCGCCTGGTCAAATAGCGTTTCCGCCTCCGCCAGAATTTCGTCCGTCAGATACCCCTGGGCCGGATTGGTATATAGGTGCATATGGATATTGTCATTATCGACCTTATCCTGCAGCAGTGCGATATACCGCCGCAGCGCCGGGGCCGCCGCACCATAATTCCCTTCCAGAAAATCCGCCAGCAGCGCCTCGGCATCCTGCCCGGCGTCCCAAAGCAGCTTCTGCCCGTAGTACCCGCGCAGCAGCGCAAATTCCCCCCCCTTGCACGGCCCCATGCCCTGCAGAAAGATCCCCTCCGCCCCCACACTCTGATAAAACCTCACATCAGCCGCCATCGCCCGAAAATTAGGGAACGGATTATAATAGTGGGCAAAATTCACAATATAATGCCAGATATACAAATGCGAACACAGCTTCGACCACGTCTCCACCCGCCTTTTATACTCCGCATTCAGCGGACACTCCGCCACCGGGTGACTGTCGCAGCAGGGAAACATATGGCACAGCCAGACCGCCGCATTCGGATGCATCTTCATCCCCTGCGGCGGCTCCTCCGTAAAGGTATAAGCCAGCGTGCCGATGAGCCGGTCCGGAAATTCCCGGCTGGTCCGCTCCGCCAGCTGGTTGACAAACCAGAATTGCGTGCCCCCATTTGTTCGATATTTCTCATTGATCGCCCGGCATTGCGGACACTGGCAATAATTGTAATAGTCCATTTGCGAAAAGTTAAACTGCCGGGTATGCGGCTGCGCCCGCATGGCCTCCAGCACCCGCCGGGCAACGATCTCCAGCACCTCCGGATTGCTCAGGCAAAACTGCGTCTCCTCCCGGATACGCTGGCCGCCAATCTCCGAAAAATACTCCGGGTGCGCGTCAAAAAACTCTTCGGGACTGACATACAAAAAATAACTGTGGCAGGTCCGGTAAAACGCATACTGCTCCCCCTGCGGATCTTCCGCCGTCCCTTCGCCGGCGTTATAACCCAACCGCAGCCCGAATCCCGCATCCCCGCTCGGCCCGGCGCAATAACACTGCCGAAACAGAAAACTCGGCTCAACCATCCGGTCCATATCCGGCACCACCAGATTCCGGTGCGGCGGCGTCTTCGCCACATCCGGCGCATACCAACGGACGCCCAGCACCTCCTCCAGAAACCGGTGTACCCCGTGCAGCGTCCCAGCCGCCCTGGTCCCGGCTATCACCAGATGCCCCTTGACGGTCTTGATTATACACGCCTGCTCAGCCAGATGCCCGTCCGTTTCCGGCAGCCCCAGCCGCCCCGTAGCCGCCCCAAAACCCACCACGATCATAGCCTGTTCCGCTCCCGGCAGCTCCCGGCTGATCGGCAGCGTAACCCCCGTGCAGGCCTTGAAATGGCTTTGCAGCTCCTCCGCCGCATACACTTCCGAAGCGCTGGCCGCCGCATCCACCACAATCTGATACCCGCTCCTGCCCTCCTCCAGCAGCGTTACCGTCTGCGAAGCAGCCCCGGCCGCCATCCCCCACCCCAGCCAGATAGCCAGGATACAACCTGTTATAACCCCCCTGCACTTGCCAGCTCCCTCCTTTACCACCATCCTGCCTTGACATAACATATTACCAATCTCCAATATCTTATCCTGTTTCTCTTATCCAGGCCTCAACTATTATCCAAACCCCAACCCTCTTATCCAAGCCCCAATCCTCTTATCCTAGCCCCGACCGTGAGGGAGGGGGTCAAAAAATCGTCTTATCCAAGCCTTAACCGTCAGGGAAGGGGCCAAAAACACTGGTTTTACCTTTTGAAAATCGCATTTTAACCTTCTCCTAATTATTAGTTTAATGATCGCATAAGGTTACAAAAATTCTGAAAAAAAATATCTCCGCCCGAACGGCCTCCGCACGCTTCTTTTCCATTTTTCTTTTTGCATTTTTATATTATCTACTACCCCCCATATATAGACCGATGTCCGCAACTGCGCAACGTTTTTCCCATTTTTTTTACCCAAAAACGTCGTAAACCCTTGTCAATCCTCAGCAAAAATTTTTTTGCCTTGCGCAATTTTGGCCCTTCACCCTGGCCGTTTTCGCGCAATTCCCCCCGTTTTGAATTCAGCCTTCAGGCTGTTTTTTCCTTTACTGCCCTGACCGCCGTAAAGCAACCATTGGGTATTCGTGCATAGCTGGCTATATTGCACCTCCGCCTGCGCCAATCCGGTAGGGTCGGCAACTTGTTGCCGGACGGGCCTGACTCCCGCTGAAAACCATCGCCTTTTCATGGCACACATTTACGTGAGAATGAGCAGATTGCTATAATTTACAATGTCCCTTTTTCTTACTTCGGATCAAGCCATAGCCTTGGCCCCATGAATCTTACCAAAACATTAAAATGGACGTTAAGTGTAGGGGGAAGGTTTCCGATAAATATTAACACGCAGCTATCATACAACTTCGTTATAATAAAATATTTCA
>JAKQBU010000200.1 GCA_029573975.1 Planctomycetota bacterium | reverse complement strand
CCACCACCGCCGCCTGGCGGATCTGACCCACCTCATAGTCATCCTTGCACAGCCGCAGCTCCGCCACCAGCGGGCCTACTTCCTGCAGTCCCTTGCCCACCGCCTTTCGGTACCCCTTATACTGCCCCACCGTCACCGAATCCCGTTCCACACCAATCCGCACCGGCCTGCGGCCCCTCTTCGGCAGCAGTTTGCTGCATACCTCACCCATCGCCTCACTCATCGCCCCCTTCCGCATAACCATCGCCAGCCCTCGGCATTCCTGCTTCACCTGCTCCGTATAGCGGCTGTCCGTCACCAGTACCCGCCCCTTCTCCGTCAGCACCAGCACGCTGTCATCCCCGCCAAATCCCGTCAAATAACTCACATCCTCCGGCGCCGCCACAATCAAACCATCCAGGCCCCGCTGTCGTATCAGTTCCCGACATCGCCTCACCCGTCCCATCACATACTTCTTTAATCGCACCATTTCGTATATCCTTTGCGTTTAATTCCTGTTGTGCCGCGGCCATCTTAACCGTTTAGATTTGGCCAGTATGAAGCGACCACCGGGAGCGCCTGCTTGCCAATTATGCTTGCGGCGATCTGCCGTACGCAGTACCTCAATCGCTGGTATCCAGGATACTCATAAACGCATCCTGCGGGATGTCCACCGATCCCACGCTCTTCATCCGCTTCTTGCCTTCCTTCTGCTTCTTCAGCACCTTCATCTTTCGCGTCACATCGCCGCCGTACAGTTTCGCCGTCACATCCTTGCGAAACGCCTTGATCGTTTCCCGCGCGATAATCTTCCCGCCGATCGCCACCTGCAGCGGGATTTCAAACTGGTGCCGCGGGATCGCCCGCCGCAGCTTGATAATCAGCTTCCGCCCCCGCTGCTCCGCATTGCTGCGGTGCACAATCAGCGATAGCGCATCCACCGCCACCTTGTTCACCAGAATATCGATCTTCACCAGGTCGCTCTTCTCAAAACCCATCAGTTCATAATCCATCGTCGCATATCCGTGGCTGATCCGCTTCAGCAGGTCGTAAAAATCATACACAATCTCCGCCAGCGGCGCCTTGTACTCCATCATCACCCGCGTCGGACTCAAATAATCCGTCTTGATAAACTGGCACCGCCGCTGCTCCGTCAGCTTCATAATATCGCCGATCGTATTGGTCGGCGTAATAATCTCCAGCCGCACATACGGCTCCCGCAGCTCCTCCACATGGCTCAAATCCGGCAACTGGCTGGGCGAATCAATCCGCTGCACCTCCCCGCCGGTCATCACAATCTCATAACTGACCGTCGGCGCGGTCTGCACCACATCGATATCGTTTTCCCGCTCCAGCCGCTCCTGGATAATCTCCATATGCAGCAGCCCCAGAAACCCGCACCGGAACCCAAATCCCAGCGCCGGCGAACTCTGCGGCACAAACGAAAAACTCGCGTCATTCAGCCGCAGCTTCTCGAACGCCGCCCGCAGCTTCGTGAAATCCGTAGCGGTCCCCGGGTAAAAATCGCTGAACACCATCTGGATCGGCGCCTTGTACCCCGGCAGCGGCTGCGGGGCCGGATTGGTATCGTCCGTAATCGTATCCCCGATGGTAATATCCGACAACTCGCGGATATTCGCGATAATGTACCCCACCTCGCCGTTTCCCAGCCCGTCCACCTTCGTCATCCGCGGCGTGAACTTGCCGATTTCCGTGATATGATATACATGCCCCGTCGCCATCGTCCGGATTTTCTGGCCCGTCCGTAACTGCCCGTCAAACACCCGCACATAACAGATCACCCCCCGGTACTCATCAAAATGGCTGTCGAAGATCAGCGCCCGGGCCGGCTGCTCGCTGCGATCCTCCGGCGGCGGCAATAACGTCACCAGTCCCCGCAGCAGTTCTTCCACCCCCAGGCCCGACTTGGCACTGACCAGAAAACAATCTTCTTTCTTCAATCCCAGCACATGCTCAATCTCTTCCGCCACCATCTCCGGCTGGGCCGCCGGCAGATCCACCTTATTGATAACCGGCAGGATTTCCACCCCCGTCTCCACCGCCAGGTACGCATTGGCCACCGTCTGGGCTTCCACCCCCTGCGTCGCGTCCACCACCAGCAGCGC
>JAKQBU010000191.1 GCA_029573975.1 Planctomycetota bacterium | reverse complement strand
AACGAACAGGAATTGCTCGAATTCCGCAGCCGCTTCGGCATTCCGATTCCCGACCGGGAAGTGGCCGAGGCCCCGTTTTACCGGCCGGCCGAGGATTCCGACGAAATGAAATATCTCCGGCAATGCCGCGAAAAGCTGGGCGGATTCCTTCCCCGGCGTACGTCCGTTTCCTGTCCCCTACCGGCCCCCTCCGAGGTTCTTTTCGAGGAGTTTTACCAAGGTTCTCAGGACCGCCCACTGGCGACCACGATGGTCATGGTCCGTCTGCTGGCCAAACTTTTGCAGGATCCCGGAATCGGCAAGCACATCGTGCCCATCGTTCCCGATGAAGCCCGCACCTTCGGCATGGAATCTCTGTTCCGGCAGGTGGGAATTTATTCGCCGCTCGGCCAGCGGTATGAGCCGGTCGATAAGGAACACCTGCTCTTCTATAACGAAAAAACCGACGGCGCCATCCTGGAAGAAGGCATTACCGAGGCCGGCTCCATGTCCTCCTTCATTGCCGCTGGGACCGCCTACGCCACTCATGACCTGCCGATGATCCCCTTTTATCTTTTTTATTCCATTTTCGGCTGCCAGCGCATGTTCGACCTGATCTGGGCTGCCGCCGATATCATGGCCAGAGGGTTTCTCCTCGGCGGCATTTCCGGACGCACCACCCTGGCTGGGGAAGGCTTGCAGCATCAGGACGGGCACAGCCACCTGTTTGCCTATGCGGTCCCCAATCTGAAAGCCTATGACCCCGCCTTCGCCTATGAACTGGCGGTCATCGTGCAGGACGGCCTCCGCCGCATGTACGAAAACCAGGAAAATATCTTCTATTATATTACCATTATGAATGAATTCTACAGCATGCCCCCCATGCCCGCCGGCGTGAAAGAGGGAATTCTCAAAGGCATGTACCGCTTCCAGGACGCCAGCCGGGCAGAAACCGCCGTCGTCCTCCTGGGCAGCGGCGCAATCCTGAACCAGGTCATCCAGGCCCGGCAGATCCTGCAATCCCAATTTGATATCCCGACTGAAGTCTGGAGCGTAACCAGCTATAAGGAATTGTACACCGATGCCCTGGAAACCGATCGCTGGAACATGCTCCACCCGCAGGAGCCTCCCCGAACATGCTATCTCCAAACCTGTCTGGAGAATAAGGACGTAGTGTATGTCGCCGCCAGCGATTATGTCAGGGCCTTGCCCGGTTCCCTGGCCCGCTGGATTCCCGGTCCGCTGCTTACCCTGGGTACCGACGGCTTCGGCCGCAGCGACAGCCGGGCCGCCCTGCGCAAGTATTTCGAGGTGGATGCCTCCTTCATTACCCTGGCCGCTCTGCATGAGCTGGCCTCTCAGGGAAAAATCGAAAGGACTGTCATATCCAGGGCGATTCAGGACCTGAACATCGATCCGGAAAAAATTAGTCCGCTGGCGATTTGATAAACGATTCTTGTGAACCTTTTCAAGGGATGAATGTATGATTGAAGAAATTCGGCTTCCGGAAATATCCGAAAATGTAGATTCCGGCCAGGTACTCAAGGTCAAAGCGAAAGTGGGCGATTTCA
>JAKQBU010000136.1 GCA_029573975.1 Planctomycetota bacterium | reverse complement strand
CGACTGGCGGAGGAAGTGGCCGGCAGTGCGGCACAGATGCCGGTGAAACCGGAGCTGTCGATTGAAGAGCAGTTGCAGGCTATCAGCAAGACGGCCGATGAGTTGCTGGTGGAATCGCGGGAGGTGCTGGGAGAAGAGCCGGCCTTTCGGAACAAAGCCCCGCAGTCGGTGGAGGCCCGAATCAATGAGTTTTATGGCATTCGGGAGGAACCGGGGAAAGTCAAATTTGCGGCACTGTATCCCAAGGCCGACCAGGTGCAACTGGCGGGGGATTTTAACAACTGGCAGCCGGAGCAAACCCCGCTGCTGAAGGCCGACGAAGACGGACGCTGGGAGATTGAACTGCCGCTCAGCGGGGGGACCTATCAGTATAGGTATGTGGTGGACGGCCGCTGGCAGCCGGACCCGTATAACAAACGGGTATCGATCAATCCTTTCGGGGAATACAATTCCCTCCTTGAGGTGAAATAGGCAGCGTCATGCCGGACCAGGTTCCTATACAAACCGGGCGCGGAATCGAGGGGATTGCGCATTTGTTTCTTTCGCAGTCGGCGAAGGAGGCCCGGCCGCTGCGGCAAAGGCCCCAATCAGGGGAGGCGGCAGCCGGACCGGAGGCTGACCCGCCGCAAGCGGATACCGCTGTCGAGAAACAAGCGGTGGAGAAGGCGGAACCTTTCGGTATTGCGGTGCTGGCGGATCACCTGGGAAACCATTGGTCCCGAATTCACCGCTATGGGGAGCAACTGGCGGATCAGTATGGGAAAATCGCCGTCGTCAATGTGGACCAGTGCGAAGCGGGGGTGATTGAAATTATCGAAAAACCCGCCCCCCGGGGCAGCGGGGCCAAACCGGACGATGATTTCTGGAAGGAGCTGATTGCCGAAGAACAGCAGGTTTTGCCGGCGGAAACGATTGCGGAGACGGAGGATTTTTTCCATGCTTTGCATCCGGCGCTACGTGAATTTGCCCGGGATTATGCGGAAGTGATCCTGCATATCGACAAGTCGTACCAGAAGAACTGCCGGGACCTGCTGGGGCATTGCGCCGGGATGGTGGTTTTATGCAGCGGTGAGCGGGATGATATTATTGAAACGTATAAGACGCTGAAATGGCTGGCGGGACTGGAAATACATCTGGAGGAGGTTTTTTTGTTTATTTGCGACGTGCCGGACAGCGAGGCGGCCCTGGATACCTATAACAAGCTGTCGCAGACCTGCCGGAATTTTCTGCATATCAATCTGCAATATGCCGGCTGCTCGATCACGGCTGCCGGGAAAACAAAAAGCAAGCCGCAGGCTGCTGTTGCCGGGGAATCAGCCGTGGCTGCATCCGTACAACCGAAAGTGGAAGTGAAACCGAAAGCGGAACTGGAACTAGAAAGCAAGCCGGTATCCCAGCCGGTGCCGGTTGTGGACGGCGGCGGCGGTGAGACCAGGTTCGCACCCAAGCGGCCAATGCCGCACGGCCCGATTTTCGTGGCTGGATTTCCCAATCAGGATACGGAACTGGCGGATATTTTACAGTTGGCGCTGCCCGGCTGGCTGACCGACCTGCCTGCTGCTTTCCCGCTGCCTTTGCGGATGCCCAGCCCGGTGGATCCGTCAGCCCGGGTGATCGTCGATGCTATGGGGCGGCTGCATATTATGCTGGCCAGCCTGACCGGAAGTCCTGAACTTTTATCCAGGGCTTGCCAGGCACGCAAGTGGCTGAGCGAGAATCTGAATCTGATAATCGGCTCTTGCCCCCAGGTGAAGATCGACCGCTCGCTGGCGGCAGGGCTGATTCTGATTGCGCCCCCGCCGCTGGAAGGCCTGCAAAACGGTGCTTCACAAATCCGGGAGTTTCCGATTCTCATCAAGCAGCTCTACCTGCTTTTAAGCGAAGGGAAAAACTCGCTTTTAATTTTGTAGTTTTCCGCTTTCAGCTTGATTTTTTGGCGGCGCGGATTTCTTCTTTGATCCGCTGGATGTGCCCGCGGCCCAGACCCTTGACCTCGCAGCCGAGCTGGAAATAGCGTTTGATCTTGGCATCCGAGAGGATCCCGTAGCAGTCCACAATGGCCAGCGGTCCGCCGGCCCACTGGACGATTTCGTCGGGATCGAGCTGGAGATAGGGGCTGTGCGGTACAGCCAGGATCAGGGCATCCATGTCTTTCAGGGAGGCGGGCAGATCGCGGCTGGGGCGGATGTGGGTCAGATCGGCTTGATTGCGGAAGAACCGGCTCCAGGAATGGCCCGGGGCGGGGTAGGTATCCTGGCTTTCCAATTCGTACCAGTGCTCGACGTAGGGATCGTGGACATGGATTTCCGCGCCCATTTCGGTGAGTTTGCGGACCACGATTTCCGAGCCGCTATAGCGGGTATCACCGACATCCTGGCGGTAGCTGGCGCCGCAGACCAGGATGGAAGAGCCGGCGATATACTGTCCCATATTGCGGAGGGCGTCGCGGGCCAACTCGGCCACATGCAGGCCGCGGGTGTCGTTGATGTCGATGGCGGTGGGGGTAATCTTGAAGACGCTGTCGCCGTCCTGGAAACCGAGGATGTGCTTATAGGCCCAGTAGCCCAGGCCGCCGTCCTTGGGCAGGCAATATCCGCCGATTCCGGGGCCGGGGAAGATCATATTGCTGTGGGTGGGCCGGACCTTGATCGCCTGAATCACTTTCATTAAATCGACGCCGTTGCGTTCGGCGAAGAGGCTCCATTCGTTCAGGAAGGCCAGGATGGTGGCCCGGTAGGAGTTTTCGACAATCTTGGTGGTTTCGGACTCAATAGGCCGGTCCAT
>JAKQBU010000103.1 GCA_029573975.1 Planctomycetota bacterium | reverse complement strand
GACGAAGTCCTGGCGCAGTCGAAAAACAAACAGAAGTAACAGGTACCAGGTACAGGTAAAAGAGTATAAGGAGTTTGTCGATGCAAGTGAAAGCCATTCTGACCATGACGAGTATGATATTGTTGTTTACCATGTTAAGCTGCGCCGTCAGCGATACCAAGCCGGAAGCGGGACCCCAGTGGGAGATCCATGATATGAACCGGCCCCAGCCGCCGGTGGTAGCGCCCGGCGAGCAGCCGGGTGCGCCTTCCTCGGATGCCGTGGTGCTCTTTGACGGCAGCAATCTGGATGCCTGGGTGAACGGCAAGGGCGAGCCAGCCCAGTGGAAGGTGGAAAACGGCTATATGGAAGTGACCAAAACCGGCGCCATCAATACCAAACAGTCTTTCGGCAGTTGTCAACTGCATATAGAATGGGCTACGCCGGAAGTGGCGGTCGGCAATGGCCAGGAACGCGGCAACAGCGGGGTGTTCTTCATGAACCAATATGAGCTGCAGATCCTGGATTCGTATGAAAATCCCACCTATCCGGACGGACAGGCCGGTTCTATGTACGGCCAGTATCCCCCGCAGGTGAATGTCAGCCGCCAGCCGGGGCAGTGGCAGACCTATGACGTGGTCTTTCATCGGCCGGTTTTCGATGACGGCGGCAATCTGCTGAAGGCGGCGACCATCACGGTATTCCAGAACGGCGTGCTGGTGCAGGACCACGTGGAAATCTGGGGCGCCACCGCCCACAAGGCGAAGGCTGCCTACCACGCTCATCCGGACAAGCTGCCGCTGGCCCTGCAGGATCATGGCAATCCGACCCGCTTTCGCAATATCTGGATTCGCGAACTGGCGGATTAAATCCGTCGCCGGGGTACGATGATCATGCCGGAAGCCTTACCTGTCATTGTCGGTCTGCTGGTTCTGCTGCTGATAGCGGCGGCGGCAGCGCTGGTGCTCCTGTTGCGGCAGGGACGGGGCCGGCAGATGGATACGGCCCTGCAGCTTTTGCAGCAGCAGGTGAATCACCTTTCCGACCAGCAGGAGCTGCGGCTGGACCAGATCGGCCAGCAGTTGAGCGGTTCGATTCAGCAGATGACGGCGAATTTGAACGAGCGGCTGCATCAGAATCAGGTCCTGACGCAGGAAGTGCAGAAGGCCATGACGGAGCGGCTGGAGTCGGCGGGCAAGACCATCGGCGATGTCAAGGGCCAGTTGGGCCAACTGGCGCAGGCGACCCAGAACATCCTGCAGGTGGGCGGTGAGGTCCGCAAACTCCAGGACATTTTGCAAAGTCCCAAGCTGCGGGGGGGGCTGGGAGAGTGGTCGCTGGAAACCCTGCTGGCCGAGGTGCTGCCGGCCCCGCATTATCAACTGCAATACACCTTTACCACGGGCAATAAGGTGGATGCCCTGGTCCGGCTGGGGCAGGGCAGCGTCAGTATCGATGCGAAATTTCCCCTGCCCAATTTTATCGCCCTGCTGGAGGCCGGCGAAGAAGCGGCCCGGATGAAATACCGTCGGGCGTTTTTGAAGGATGTCTGCCGCCGTATCGATGAGATCGCCGACAAGTACATCCTGCCGGAGGAAGGCACGCTGGATTTTGCCCTGATGTACGTGCCGGCGGAAAATGTGTATTACGAGACCACGGTGGCCCCGGCGGGCGGGGAAGTTGATATTAATGCCTATGCCCGGCAGCGGAAGGTGTTTCTGGTTTCCCCGAACACCCTCTATAGCTATCTAATGACCATCGCCGCCGGGCTGAAGGGATTACAGATCGAGCGCAACGCCCGGCTGATCTATGAGCAACTGGCCCACCTGGGTGCGGAGCTGGAGCTGTTTGTGGCCGATTATGCCCTGGTGGGCAAACATCTGGGCAACGCCCGGGCCAAGTATGACGAGGCCGGCAGAAAGCTGGATCACTTCAGTATGCGTCTGCAAAATCTCGATTCCGATCCTGCCCAATCCGGCGCTACCCAAAATCCATAACCAGGCGGTTCGCCGCCGTCATTTTCGCCGGCAGCTAAAAAGGTTTCCGGCTGATATACAGTTGTAATCAGGGAGATATATATGAAAAACCTAACGAGACGCAATTTTCTGAAAAAAACGGGATTTGGCTCGGCCCTGTTGGGATGGGCCGCGGCGGAGGCGAAAGCCCAGCAGGTAATTCCGGGTTTCGATCAGACGCAAATACAGATCGATGCGGAGCAGCCCTGGCAGCAAAAATATGACCGCAAGGTTCGGGTGGGCATTGTTGGGCATGGGGTTTGTCAGTTCGGCCTGGAGTTCGGTCTTCAGCATCATCCCAACGTCGAGCTGGTGGCGGTCAGCGATTTGTTCCCGGACCGCTGTGCCGATATGGCACAAAAGGCGAATTGTAATAAGACCTACCCCTCGCTGGAGGAGATGGTCAAGGACGATTCCATCGAGGCCATCTACTGCGCCACGGACGCCCCCTCCCACGCCAAACATGCGATTCTATGCCTGGAACACGGCAAGCATGTGGCAACGGCGGTTCCCGTCTTTTACGGTGATATCGAGGACGCCCAGCGGCTGCTGGAATGCTGTAAGAAGAACCGGGGACTGGTGTATGCCATGTTTGAAACCTCGTGTTTTCATGACGATCTCTTCGCCATGGAGAAATTGTACGCCGCCGGGGTGTTCGGCCGGATCGTCTATGCTGAGGGGGAATACTGCCATCCGCACACGCTGGGGGAGCCGGTGCTGGGCTCGTATAAGGACTGGCGGAAGAACGGCTGTCCCATCTGGTATCCGACGCACGCGACGGCGTACTATGTCGGCGTCACACATCAATCGTTGCTGGAGGTCTCCTGCCAGGGCACGCCGCTGTTTGACCCGGACCAGCGTATTCCCAACGCCATCGGGAATATCTTCAAGTCGGAAGTCGGCCTGTTCCGGACGGCCGAAGGCGGCCTGGCCCGGATGATTGTATGCAGTTCACAGGGGGAATACCTCGAAGCCGGACGCATCCGGGGCGAATACGGCGGCTTTAACAAAACCTTTACCGGTGACCGGACGGGTAGTAAGCGCTACCACGAGGCGATCCAGGGCGGCCTGCAGATTACCAAGTACGCCCTGCCGCCGGGAATGCAGCCGGGCGGGCATGGCGGCTCACACGGCTACCTCGGGGATGATTTCATCGAGGCCATTCTCTCCGGCCGCCAGCCGAGAGTGGATATCATCGATGCGCTGAATATGACCGTACCCGGCTATTACGCCCACCTGTCTGCAATGAAGGATGGCGAAACGCTGAAGATTCCCCAGTATTCCCTCTAACGCCGCAGTAGCGAATAAACGCAAAAGGCCGTTTTGAAAAAGATACATGTATAAACGAAAAGTCGCTCCCTGAATCCGGGATCGGGGGAATAAAAGGGAACATTGTAAATTATAGTAGGATGCTCTTTCTCAAGTAAATAATTCGCACGATTTCGCTGGTATTGGCCTTTACCTTCATTCTGGGACCCAGCCAGTTCCAGCAGTTGGCCCAGGCGGATACCTTATATCAGAATCTCAGCACCAACGGCTGGGGCCAGACGGACCGCACGATTGACTATACCTACGATGACAATGGTTCGCTGCTGTCCAAAACCACCAGGGAGACCTCTACCAGCACAGTGCAGGAACGGGTGGACTATCAATACAACTACCAGGGCCGGCTGTGCCGGGTGATTACCGATCTGGATTCCGCCAGCGGAACCAACCCAGTGGATGTGGTGGATTATGCCTATAACGAGGCCGGGATCCGTGTCAGTGCCTATTCCTTTACCGTGGCGCAGAATTATCTGGATACGCAGGATGAGCAGACCTATGCGACCGGAAAGCAGACGACCCTGTACCTGATCGATGCGCAGAACCCGACCGGCTACGCACAGGTCATTGCGGAGTTGACCTATAATAAGGCCAATCCCGATCCCGCCACCGATACCCCTGCCTCTATCCGTAGCTACACCTTTGGCGATGATGTGATTGCCCAGAAGGACAGCAGCCTGTCGGATACCCAGTTCTTACTGTACGACGGCCATGGTTCCACGCGGCAACTGGTCAACGCCAGCCAGACAATCCAGGGTTCCTATTCCTACGATGCCTACGGCATGATGCTGGGCGGTAACCCAACTACCGCCAGCCCATCAGGTACAAATTTGTTATATACAGGCGAACAATACGACGCCAACCTCCAGCAGTACTACCTCCGCGCCCGCTACTACAACCCCTCCAATGGCCGCTTCAACCGCATGGATGACTTCGCCGGCAACAACTCCGATCCCCAATCTCTTCACAAATACCTCTATTGTCACGCTAATCCTATCAATGCTATTGATCCTACAGGTAAATGGGTTGGAGCAATTGCTATAGGTGTACTCAATGTTTTGAGTGTTATAAGTACTGCGGTTTCAGCGGTTGCTATTGCTATTCCAATAATACGTATAGGAATTTCTCTCAAAAATCTTGTAGCATTAAGTGGTATAGCCGAAATGATTCGTAGTAGCTCGCTAGATATGGTTACCCAATTAACTTTACGTAATCAAATTACCTTGTTGGCATTACAAAATATTGCAGCTATGTTTACGGCATTTGGTAATTTAGTTCAAGAAGTATTGATGCAAGTTGTTTTTCTTGTTGTAGTAGGCCTCCTTATACGTGCAGCATTTGCTACTATTGGTAGTGCAATAAGGGGTGTGTCAAATAGTGCTCTGCGAGTTGCGCAGGGAGCCGGGTCGGCTGGCGATGACATGATGAATGTTGAACGAATAATAAGGTAAGCGTCCGGTGAGGATAGCGGGTTCGAAAGGGCAGGCGGAAGGTGGAGGGGATCTACTTTTCCGATGGAGTCCGGTATAGGAGCCATTGATCGGGGAGTAATTCCAATAAACGGCTGACCG
>JAKQBU010000093.1 GCA_029573975.1 Planctomycetota bacterium | reverse complement strand
AATTATCAGAGAAGATCCGCAATATCGTCATGGTCCGGAGCGTTACGCGCCTTTCCCATGCCAGCGGCAATGTGAGTTTCGGCCCCCTTCCGGATAAAGACGCACGCCGGGCCGAATACGTTTACAGCGGGCCCCTGCTCGACCAGGAAACCGGGCCGGTTGTCAGCATGGTAGTCGCCGCACCGGATCTCCAGCACGGGCCCCAGCTCGAAAAGATCAAGCGGGCGGAGGAGATTTTTGAGACCTGTCCGTTCAACACGTATACAGGTCCTGCTGAACCGGAGTGGCTGATAGTGACCAGCTCCATCTGCTCGCTTTACAGCCGGGAAGCCGTTTCCATCCTGGGCCTGGGGGAACGGGTGGGAATCCTGAAGATGGCCACGACCTGGCCGCTTCCCGGCAGACTCATAAAAAAACACCTCGCGACGGCAACGAACATTTTATTCGTGGAAGAAGTGGCGCCGACACTGGAAGACCATGTGAAGGTCATTGCCGCCGAGTCTTTCGCAGAGATAGGGCCCAAGGTCTTTTACGGGAAAAAGTCCGGCCATATACCATCAGTCGGAGAACTTAACCCCGATCTGGTCATTTCAGCGCTCACCCGGCTATGCGGGGTATCGCAGCAATCATGCGCAGAGGGCTTTTCAGAAAAAGCCCGGGACCTGGCAAACCGATATGCTCCTGCCCGGACCATGTCATTTTGTCCGGGCTGCCCCCATCGCGCCTCTTACTGGTCAATCCATAATGCCCTGGAACTGGACGGCCGCAACGGGTTCGTCTGCGGAGATATCGGCTGCTATGTCTTTGGGATGTTCCCCGCCGGGTTCAGCACCGTCAAGACGCTGCATTGCATGGGCGCCGGAAGCGGCATTGCCGGCGGTTTCGGCAAGCTCAAGCAATTCGGCATGGACCAGCCGGTCCTGACCGTATGCGGCGATTCCACTTTCTTCCATGCCGCCATGCCGGCCCTTGTCAATGCCATCCACCAGCGTTCCCCCATAACCGTAATCCTGCTCGATAACCGGGGCACCGCGATGACAGGATTCCAGCCGCACCCGGGAACGCCGGAAAATGTCCTCGGCGAGGAGGCGCCCGCCATCGATATGGAAAAGCTGTGCCGGGCCATGGGCGCCAAGGTGGAAACCAGCGATCCTTTCGACCTGGAAAAGACCCGTAAAAAGCTGGGTCATTTGCTGGAATATGCCGAGGGAGCAAAGGTGCTGATCCTTAAGCAGGCCTGCGCTCTGAGCCCCGAGAAGCGCGGCAGGAAAAAATTCGAGGTCGCCGTTGATGAAGCGCGGTGCCGGGGCGATAATTGCGGCTGCAACCGGCTGTGCACCCGGATTTTCGGGTGTCCGGGGCTCATCTGGGACCGCGAAAAAAAGGTGAGCCGCGTCAATGAGATCCTCTGTGCCGGCTGTGGGGTCTGCGCCGACATCTGCCCCGCCGGGGCGATCTCAAAAAAGGAGGTGTGCTGATCATGCCGGCTGCGTACCTTGCTAATGATCCTTACAATATCATCATTACCGGCGTTGGCGGGCAGGGAAATGTGCTGGCCTCCCGGCTGCTGGGCGGCATAATGAGCGAAAAGGGGTTCCTGGTCACAATCGGCGAGACTTTCG
>JAKQBU010000075.1 GCA_029573975.1 Planctomycetota bacterium | reverse complement strand
TGCCGCGGGCGGTCCTTTCGACGCCATCCTGGCCGACGTCCCCTGCAGCAATACCGGCGTCCTCGCCCGCCGCGTCGAGGTCCGCCACCGGCTCAAACCCGTCCTGATTCAGCGGCTGGCCGCCCTTCAGCAGCAGCTCCTGCAAAAGGCCGTCTCCATGCTGAAAAAGGGCGGTCGCATTCTCTACAGCACCTGCAGCATCGAACCGGTCGAAAACGAATCCCTCATCCGCAAATTCCTGGCTCAGCACCCCGCTTTCCATCTGCTGGGCCAGAGAACCATCCTCCCCGGCCAGGATCCCCTCCCCGCCGCCGAACTCTCCGCCCCCGCCTTGCGCCATGACGGTGGCTTCACCGCGCTTCTGGCCTAACCGCGGTCGCCTCGTTCCGATAATACAATTTAACGACGCCGATTAAATTTTTCCGCATCTTTGTCCGATACCAATTAAAGATTCAATTACCTGGTATATAGAAAACTATAAGCAATTTTTCGGAAGGATTTGCCTTGCTCTCATTCGAATCTTTTATCATCGCCGTTGCTTTGCTCGCCGCCGCCGGCGGTTCCCTCGTATTGCTCTCCTGCCTGGCCGGAAAACGCGCCCGACTCATCAAGGCCTACAACCTCCAGCAGGAAATCGAAGCCCGCGAGCGTCAAATCGCCGCCCGGGACGCCCAAAAATCCGCCGCCCCGCCGGTACCTGCCGGCTGACGCTGACGTCCTACTTGCCGCCTTCCGCTTTCCCCTTTACATTTACGCACACGACATCCCCTGCCGCATTCCGCGCATAAATCCGCCCGCCCGCCAGCACCGGCACCGTCCAGCACTTCCCGCTCAGAACCGCCGCCCGCCCGAGTTCCTCATACCCCTGCGGATTGGCGGCCGCTATCACCAGTTCCCCCGCCTGCGTCATATAAATCAATTTCCCGTCGCTGGCCGTCAGCGAACCCATCCCCTCCACCTCCTGCGTCCATTTTTCCTTCCCCGTGGCCAGCTCCAGGCAGCGCAGCGGGACATTTTTACCCGTGTTCCCGTCAAAACCATAAATATGTTCCTGCCATAATACCGAACTGGAAAACTGGTTTCTCATCTCTTTATTATCCCAGACCGCGGCCGGCTTATTATCGGCGATTCGGAACAGGGCACAGCCCTTGTTATAGCCCGAGGAGATAAACACAAGGTCTTGATTTATGATGAGGTCGGCGGCATTGATTTTATAGCTGGTCTTCCACGGAAATTCCCACAGAATCTTCCCCGTCTTTGCTTCCAGTCCATACGCCGCTTCGCCGCCCACTATGGCGATGCAATTCTGATTATTCAGCGAGTACGGCACAGCGGAGGTATAGCCGGCCGGTTCCTTGCCGGTCGTCCACAAAATAGCCCCGTCCGTTTTGTTCAAGGCGGTACCGGCCGTACCCACATTGACAATAACCATATCCTCATAAACCAGCGGCGACCCGGCAAAGCCCCAATCATTGGCCTTGGCGTCCGTCTCTTTTTTCACATTCCGCTGCCAGATGACTTTCCCGCTGGCCTTGTCCAGACAAAAGACATCCCCGTGCTTGCCGAGCGTATAGACGTACGGCCCTGCAACAGTCGGCGTGGCATTGGGTCCGCCCTCGTACAGGTTCGCCTGAAGGGCACTGGGGTAGGAATGCTCCCACAGCGGCTGACCGGTTCCAGCATCCAGACAATAAATCGTATCGGTATCGCTGGTATTTCCCATCGTATAAAGCCGGTTCTGGCTGATGGTTAAGGACGAAAATCCCGTTCCCACCGATGCCCGCCACAGAATCTCCGCTCCCGTGGGGGGCCAGACACTCCAGCCGGTCTCCCGCGATATCCCGTCATAATTCGGCCCCCGCCAGTTGGGCCAATCCCCGCCCGCCGCATCAGGCTCAGCCTGCCCCAGCACCACTCCTGCCATAAGCACCGCCATCACCAGTAATTGTGCAAATTTCATCCGATACTCCTTACCCAGAACCCTTATACCTGCCATCACACTATCTCCAAATTTCCAGTTTAAACCGTAGCGAAAAATTATAGTCACCCCCATCCCATAATTCAATCGACAGCCTCTCCATAATAGGACCAATGTCCACGACTGCGCACGATTTTCCCCATTTTTTTTGCCCCAAATCACCGTAAACCCTTGTCAAACCTCAGCAAAATTTTTTTTGCCTTGCGCAATTTTGGCCATTTACCCTGGCCGTTTTCGCGCAATTTCCCCCTCCGAAAATCGCTCAGGGCTAGGCTATGGCTCCGGTAACTGCCTAACCAGCCTTGTTTTCGGGATTCTTCCCCTCCAAAGGAGCGAAAATCTCCAGGTCGATCGGCCCCTTTCTCCCGGGATTGAAAAACCGCTGCCTGGCCGTGCGGATATCCTCAATGGTATAAAAGGCTTGCGGATCAAACGCCAGAATCCGCGGCAGCACCTTTTCCAGGCTGCGGCGGGGGATCACCGAAAACACAATCGTGGCCGGGCCATACCCGCCCTCCGCCGCAACCCGCGTAATCCCGTAACCGGCCTGCTTGAATTCTTCCATCAAACCAGCCGGATTATTGCGCGTGATCAGCTTCACTTCCACCAAACCCAATGAAATCTTCTCCGTGATCCAGATGCCGATAAAGTTCCCCGTCGAAACCCCAGCCGCATAGGCAATAAAACAGGCAACATTGTCCAGGTTTTTCATGATCTGCTGCATCGCCAGCAGCCAGATCAGAATTTCGATAAACCCAATGGCAGCCACCACATATTTGAATCCCTTGATGATGAAAATACTCCGCACCGTCCCGATGGTCACATCGATGACCCGCGCCAGAAAAACCAGCAAAGGAAGTATAATCCACGTATAGTAATACGAATTCATCAGGGCCTGCATTTCCATAACCATCTCACCTTCTGCCATCACGGCTTGCCTCATACATCAGTGCATCGGCACCATATCTCCTTGCAAACTCACATCGTATAATTCCCAGCCGTTTCCGGCTGATAACAAACCCGTTCGATCTTCATCCAGACCGAACCGGCCGGCGTGGCATATTGGACCGTTTCCCCAATTCCATAGCCCAGCAGCGCCGCGCCCAAAGGCTCCAGAATCGATATTTTGTTCTCTATCTCATCCGCCTCATCGGGAAAAACCAGGGTGACTTCTATCCGCTGTTTGGTCCGCAGATTCTGCACCAGTACCCTCGAATTCATAGTCACAACCTGCGGGGGTGTGGAATTGTGTGCCACCAGCAGCGAAGGCTTTACTCTTTTCAGTACATCCGCTAAAAGATAAACCTCCTCCTCTTTTCCGGGAGTAGCGCAAAGCGCCTCCAGCCGCTCATAATCATATTTGTTAATTCTTCGTTCCAGCTTTTTCATGTTATAACCTCATAGTAAAAAAACCACATCATTTTTTTCAAAAAAACACTATAAAACCATTTTCCTTTCCAAACGGTTTCCTGTTTTTATCGTTGCGGAAAGAACATTCCTGATTCGAAAAAATCCCATGAAAGTGGGAGAGCTTTGACGGTATTCTCCAGAACAGACGCCGCATCAATACCCGCAGGATAAAATTAGACCATCCTCAAACTCCCTCATTCCTGCTTTGCCACTGCTTCTCCGCTTCCATCAGGAGGGCCAGCACTTGGGTCGGGCTTACGGCCTCTGCCAGCCTCTGGCGCTTACTGGCATCGTTCATCAGTCGGGAAATACGCGCGAGCAGCGGCAGGTAGTTGTCGTAGTTCTCCTTGGGAGTGATCAGCAGAAAAATAAATTTCGCCTTCTCGTTCAAGTTCCTGCCGAAGGGAACTCCTTCCGGAAAAATTCCAAACATACCCACCAGGCCGCGAAAGCCGCCCAGCGCCGCATGGGGTATAGCGGTGCCATGGCCCATATACGTTTGACCCATCTGCTCACGCTGCATAACCGCCGTAAGGACTTCCTCACGTTTGAACAGGGGAATCTGGCGAGCGTCCACCAGAACATCCACCATCTGTTCCAGTGCCCTCTGTTTGTCTTCGGCGTACATATTCACTCGTACGGTCCGGTCCCAGAATATATCGGTCAGGGCTAACGGGCACTTCCGCTGGCTCCATACCAGAATCACCGAGTTGCCGGTCCCGCTTGCCACACGGCCGGGGATGGATAGTGACGTATGATTTTCCATAAGCCAATCATTGGATCCGCCGATTACAATCAGGTCACCAGGCCATGAGTGGCAGACGATATCATCCGCTATAGTGCCGCCGATTCTCACTTTAACGGGCATTTTAACGTCCGCTACGTCCAGATAAAACCGGGTGGTTTTCTGGATATACCGGTAGCGTTGTTTAAAATCGGTCCGCCGCATCCAGAAATCCTCGTCGGGTTGAATTATTCGCAAAACCTGCGCCTGGAGTGTCCAGGCCTTTGCCAGGGCATCTGCTATCCAGAGTCCCTGTAAAGAATGCGCCCCGCCGCTGGTCGGCAGCAGCACCCGGCGAAGGATGCCTTTCCGGTGCCGGACAAGTACTAACAATGCCCCTGTGAATTTGGCAAGGTTCAGGAAAATGCCTGCCTCCTCATCCATTTCCGGCCATTCGGCGATGATCATATCGAAAGAATACAGTGTAAATATCTCCTGGACACGGGTTTTCAGGCCTGTCTCCGCCTTCGTCGGCGGGGCAGACGCTTCGTTCGTCTTTTCAGCGATTGATTCCGGTTCCAATCGTATCGTGCTGCGGTCCTGGTATAAGTAATTCCGAAGCACGCTGATTTCTGTCAGCGAGAATCCGGCCAATGCTTCGGCATATTTCCGCAGATAGGTTTCCTGCGTTTTTTCGGTTAGAACCAGCAAAATCCGATACGGAAGGACCGACGTGTTTTCGGTTCTTTCACAGGGGGAGTAAGACGCAGTATTCATGGTCATATCACCACCACCTTTTCTTATTCTTGGAAAACGAAAGCTTCGCAACTATTCGTAATCCCAGTAACGAAAAAAGAATAATCCAGAACATCGGGAATCTCCTTTTTTACTAGCAGCCTGATGATTTGGAATCGTTTACCGGGCAGGCAGCGAATAGGCTGGCCTCAGTACCACCTGTCGGCGCAGGACCTGCACCCCTGGCCGATATAAACAGGTGAAAAGACCGGTCGGCCCAAAGAACCTCATATCAGTCTAACAGGAAAACCTCTCGCCTCGAGTGGATACTGCCGCCGGCTTGTTCGGACGGGTGTGGCAGATTGATACGTCAGGACAGCATAGAACGGCTGCCACACGCCTGACTTGCCCGTAACTGGGGCAAATCGCCGTTTAGGCTCAACAGGGAGCTTCTGGCTTTTTTGTAATAACGGTGGTACATATCTTCAGCCCTTCTTGTTTGCACACTAATGTATTATATTATATATCGTAAAATCGCCCTTGTCAACCCCAATTTATTCCAATTTCCCTTGACGCCCCGCTCCGTCCCGCCGCTCTCTGCCCGGCCTCCTGTCTTTTCTCCTTCTCAAATCTCAAATTTGATGG
>JAKQBU010000039.1 GCA_029573975.1 Planctomycetota bacterium | reverse complement strand
CGTACCTGCCTGTGCCGGCATCCCCGTCACCCACCGTGACTTCGCCAGCCAACTGGCCTTCATCACCGGCCATGAAGACGCCGCCCGCACCGATACCTCCCGGATCGACTGGCCCTCCCTGGCCCGCTGGCCAGGCACGCTGGTCTTTTACATGGGCGTCAAAAACCTGCCCCTCATCTGCGAACAACTCCTCCAAAACGGCATGGCCCCCGACACCCCCGCCGCCGTTATCGCTTCCGGTAATACTCCCCGCCAGCACACCGTTTGCAGTACGCTGGCCCAACTGGACAAGGATGCCCGGCATGAAAATATAACCCCACCTGCCATCATCGTCATCGGCCAGGTGGTCACCCTGCGCGACAAGCTGCAATGGTTCGAAAAACGCCCTCTCTTTTCCCGGCGCATCGTCGTCACCCGTTCCCGCCGCCAGGCCAGCGAACTGGTCGAACAACTCTCTCTCCTGGGCGCTGCCGTCCTGGAATTCCCCACCATCCGCATCGAACCGCCCCGCGACCCCCAGCCCCTCGAAAACGCCATCATCCAGATCCTCCGCTACGACTGGATCATCTTTACCAGCGTCAACGGCGTCGATTCCTTCTTCCAGGTCCTCACCAGCCAGGGCTTCGACGCCCGCCGCCTGGCCTCCGCCAAAATCTGCGCCATCGGCCCCGCTACCGCCGCCCGCCTCCATACCTTCGGCATAACCGCCGACCTGGTCCCGCCCCAGTTCATCGCCGAATCCATCGTCGAGGCCCTTCGCAGCCGGGAGTCGCTCGAGGATATGCGCTTCCTGCTCCCCCGCGCCGATATCGCCCGCCCCGACCTGGCCAGGCTGCTCCGCCATGAGGAAGCCGTGGTCGATGAAGTCATCGCCTATCATACCGTCCCGGAAACAGGCCCCGCCCGGGATGAACTCATCCAGGCCCTGGAGCAGAATACCATCGACTGGATCACCTTCACCAGCTCCTCCACCGCCGCCAATTTCCTCGCCCAAATCGACGCCGAACTCCTGCAAAAAAGCAGAGCTTGCCTGGCCAGCATCGGTCCCGTCACCTCCGCCACCCTCCAAAAAGCCGGCCTCACCGTCGCCCTGGAGGCCGTACCCTTTACCATCCCCGCCCTCGTCCACGCCCTCTGCCACACCGAATCCAAAAAAAATAACAATTCGCTTTAGACTGGATAAAAAACAAACATTTGTTAAGTAGCAGATTTTTGTTTACTTCTCCATTTTCTGAAAAGGGATTCCAGCACCACCAGCAGAAAGGGAAATAAACAATAGCCAGTCAAATAAACAATCGTTAAAATCACGCTTCCCCTTGCCATGGGTATCAAAATATCAATGGCGGCGATAACTCCAAAAAACAATACGAAACCGGCTATTATTGCATGAAATAATGCTTTTCCGGAAGAGCTTCCATTAACCTTTCGAGTCGATATATAAACAGCCACCGGCCAGGGAAAAAACAATAATGCAAAAATGACCAGATTCAAAATGGTTTTCATCTGCTTTCTCTTAGCATTTTAACTTGGCATGAATTATTTCCTTCGCCGCCTTCAGTGCATCCGGAATCTTGCTGACATCCTTGCCGCCCGCCTGCGCCATCTGCGGCCGGCCGCCCCCGCCGCCGCCCACGATCGGGGCGATTTCCTTGACGATATCGCCCGCCTTCAGCCCCTTGCCGATCAGGTCGTCCGTAACCGCCGCAAATAGCAGCACCTTGCCCTCTTCCGTCGCACTGGCCAGCACGATCGCCGCCGACTGTGCCTTCTTCCGCAGCCAGTCGATCTGCGACCGAACCGCATCCGCATCCGCCGCCGGCAGTTGTCCGACAATAATCTTTGCCCCCCCGGCCATCTCCGCCTGCTCCAGCAGCTCCTCCGCCGAATTTTTCAAAGACGCTCCGCCCTCCTTCTTCATCTGCTTCTTCAGCTTCTTATTATCCTCAATCAGCGCCGCCACCCGTACCCCAATTTGCTCGGGCGTTGCCTTGAGCAGCGCCGTCAATTCCCCGACGATTTCACTGTGCTTATACATCATCTCATTCAGCGCCCGCCCCGTCATCGCGATAATCCGCCGCACCCCCGTCGCCACGCTCTCCTCCCGGGTAATCTTGAACGAGCCGATGTCCCGGGTGTTATGCACATGCGTCCCGCCGCAGAATTCCCGGCTGAATGCCTCTTCCAGCGTGTCGTGGTGAGCCGCCCCGATGGCCAGCACTCGTACATTGTCCCCGTATTTCTCCGAAAACAGCGCCATCGCCCCCAGCTTCCGCGCCTCCCCCGTCGGCATCACCCGGAACGATACCGGCGCCGCCGCCGCGATCTGCTCCCGCACCCGCTTCTCCACCTCGTGAATCTGCTCGGCCGTCAGGGCCTTGGGATGCGTAAAATCAAACCGCAAATAATCCGTCGTCACCAGCGACCCTTCCTGGTGGGCATGCGCCCCCAGTACCTGCTGCAGCGCCCACTGCAACAGGTGGGTCGCCGTATGATTCCGCTGCGTATCCTCCCGCGCTGGATCAATCGCGATGTTTAGTTCCATCCCCACCGCCAGCGTATTCTGCTCCGTGCGGCCGAAATGCACCGTCGCCGCCCCAATCCGCTGCGTATCCTCAAACACAAATCGAACGGCACCCGCCGAAATCGTCCCCTGATCCCCCACCTGTCCCCCGCTCTCCGCGTACGCACACGTCCGGTCCAGCACCAGCCCCACCTTCACGCCCGCCGGTACGCTGCCTTCCGTAATATATTGATCTTCCCGCACGTAGCCCAGCAGCCGCCCCGCCAACGTGGTCGTGTGATACTTCTGGGTATCGTCCGTCTCCGGCAGCCGCTCCGCCAGGCTGTCCGCTTCATACACCGCGTTCTTCTGCGACGCCTGCGCCCGGCTCCGCTGCTCCTGCATCAGCTCCTGAAACCGCCCCACATCCACCGTCAGCCCCCGCTCCTCTGCCATCAATTGCGTCAAATCCAGCGGAAAACCATACGTATCATACAGCCGGAACGCCTTCTCCCCCGAAATCTGCCCCTTCTTTTGTCCCGCCAGCTCTTCCACGTCCGCCGCAAAAATGCTCATCCCCCGCTCCAGCGTCCGGTCAAAACTGATTTCCTCCGCCTCGATCACATTCGCCGCATGTTGCGCCCGGCCGGCCAGTTCCGGAAAAATCGGCCCCATCGACTCCGCAATCGTCGGCACCAGCTTATACAAAAACGGCTCATGCACATCCAATACCAGCCCATACCGCGCCGCCCGCCGCAAAATCCGCCGCAGCACATACCCCCGCCCCTCATTGCTCGGCAGCGCCCCGTCCGCAATCGCAAACGTCAGCGTCCGCGCATGGTCCGCCAGCACCCGGTAGGCAATATCCTCCTGCCGCTCCAGCACGCCGGTATAATCCCCCGCCCCGGTAATCTGCTGAATCCGCGCAAACAGCGGCCCGAACACATCCGAATCGTAATTCGAGGTCTTGCCCTGCAGGATCCGCACGATCCGCTCAAAACCCATCCCCGTATCCACATGCCTGGCCGGCAGGGGCGTAAGCCCCCGCGCATCCCGGTTGTACTGAATAAACACCAGGTTCCAGACCTCGATCACATCCGGGTTGCTCTGGTTGACCAGTTTCTCACCCGGTATCTGTTTCCGCGCCGCCTCCCCCCGCCCGTCATAATGAATCTCCGAGCACGGCCCGCACGGCCCCGTATCACCCATCTCCCAGAAATTGTCCTTGAACCGCCCCGCCAGCACCTGGTTCTCCGGCAGAAACCGCCGCCAGATATCCCGCGCCTCCGTATCCGGCTCCAGCCCCGCCGCCGCGTCCCCCTCAAAATACGTCGCGTACAGCCGCTCCTTCGGCAGCCCCCACACCCCCGTCAGCAGCTCCCAAGCCCACGAAATCGCCTCCTCCTTGAAATAGTCCCCGAACGACCAGTTCCCCAGCATCTCAAAAAACGTATGATGATACGTGTCCTTGCCCACCTCCTCCAGGTCATTGTGCTTGCCGCCCGCCCGGATGCACTTCTGGCTGTTCACCGCCCGCCGATAGTCCGGCGTCCGCGACCCCAAAAAAATATCCTTAAACTGGTTCATCCCCGCATTGGTGAACAGCAGCGTCGGGTCCTCCTGCGGCACCACCGGACTGCTCGCCACATACGTATGCCCCTTCTTCGCGAAAAACTCAATATATCCTTGCCTGATTTCCTGTGAACTTAACAACGGCCAAACCTTTCTCTTGTTTATCGAATAAAAATAAATCATCGCCGGATGGGTGGCACCTTTCCGCCTTCAGCGGAGAGGTGTCTTTCTCCCATGCCTTACCAATCGCCAAAATCCGGCTCCGGCTTGCGAATCACCAAACGCGGCAACTGCTCAGAATCCTTTGCTACTATGGCAAATTCCCGCAAATTGTCAACTTTGTTTTGCCCCACCGCCGTAATCACTTCTCCCGGCCGGATCCCCTCCCGCTCCCCCTCGCTGCCCGCCTCCACCTCATAAACCAGTACCCCGCCCTCCCGAAAATCCAGCCCCAGCTTCGCCTTCCGCCAGACAGTAAGATCCTTCAATTCCAGCCCCCACGCCGCCAGCGAAGGCAGCCGCGCCTCCTCCTGATACCCTTCCAGATCCCGCAGCGTCCGGCTGACCAGCGGGATGGCCACCTCCCGCTTTTCCGGCTCATTCTCCCCGGAACGAATGATCTCCACCTGCACCACCTCACCCGGCTGCCGCTGATTGATCCGCTGCATCAGTTCCCCCGGACTGTAAATCCGCTCGCCCCCCAGTCCCACGATCACATCCCCCCGCCTCAGCCCTTCCTGCTGGGCCGGCGAGCCTAATAAAACCATATCCACCAGCGCCCCGGATACATCCTCCAGTCCCAGCCGGCTTTGCACCGCCGCCGGGATATCCACCGTACTGACTCCCAAAAACGCATGGGCCGGCTCCTGCCCTTCCTTCAATGCCGCAATCTTCGCCAGCGTCCGCTCATCCAGCGCTATCGCAAAACCAAACGACTGCTTCTGATTCCGCGACGTCGCCATCGCCGTATTCACCCCGATCACCTGCCCCTGCGTATTGATCAGCGGCCCCCCGCTGTTGCCCGGCAGCGTAATCGCATTGGTCTGGATCAAATTGTCATAGTACCGGTCGTTCGCCGGATCGATCCCCCCCTGCAGCGACTGGTTCAGCCGGCTGATCCGCCCGAACGTTGCCACCGCCCGCCCGTCCGCCCCCGTCCCCAGCGGATTGCCCAGCGCAATCACCACCTGGCCCACCGCCAGCTTACCCGGCTCCGCCACCGGCAGCGGCTTTAACTCGCCCGCTTCCACTCTTAGCACTGCCAGATCCGTCCGCGGATCACCCGCCACCAGCTTGGCATACAATTTCCGCCGGTCCGCCAGCGTCACCCGGATACTCTTCGCTCCATGCACCACATGCTCATTGGTCAGAATATGCCCCTGGCGATCCAGAATAAAGCCGCTGCCGATGTTTTGATATACCAGATTCCGGACCCCGCTCTCCTGCTCCGCATCCAGCGCCACCACCGACTGCGCCGCTGCCTCCACCACCGCACTGAAACGCTCATAGGCTTCGCTCTGGTCCAGCCCCTCCTGCCGCATCCGCTGCTGATAAAGCAGCAAAACCGCTGCCGCCAGCGCGCAGAACGCCAGCACCACCGACAGCCGGTTCAGTGTCCGGTTCGTAATCTGGCTCATCCATTCCTCCTGCCGCCTTCTTGCACCGGCAAACGGTAGGATTTATCTTTTGCCCGCCTTTTTCCCGCTTGCTTTGGCGCTTTTTGGTTCCTCGGACTCCATCTCCTCCGCCTCCATTTCCTCTTCTTCCGTTCCCGCTGGCTTGGTCCGGGTAGCGACCCCCTTGCTGTTGACGCCGTGCACTTCCAGGATCTTGCCGCGCAGTTCCTCCGCCAACTGCGGATTCTCCCGCAGGAATTCCTTGGCCTTCTCCCGCCCCTGCCCGATCACCGCACTGCCATACCGCAGA
>JAKQBU010000070.1 GCA_029573975.1 Planctomycetota bacterium | reverse complement strand
TTGAACCCCCGCTATGAGCCGATCGACGGCATCACCCTGAACGAAACCCCCCACCGCAACCGGGGGTATCCGATGCGGCTGGGCTGCGAT
Organism: Planctomycetota bacterium; assembly: GCA_029573975.1. The sequence continues at coordinate 5,252 of JAKQBU010000070.1, read as the reverse complement.
GCCAATAACGGCGGGATCGAGGGGTCGGTCGAACTGCTGCTGGTGCCGGCGGTGTATGTTTCGGATATCTTTGTGGTGCCGGACCCCAAGACCGGTGTGATGCAAATCGAAACCACGGTGATTAATTCCCGGAAAAAATCCGTCAAGGCGGATATGGGGCTGGTGGTGGCCCCCGCCTTCGCCGGCCAGACAATTGCTTCACAGCAGGAGGAACAAAGTCTTAAGGCAGGTGAAAATAAAATTCAGTCGCAGATCAAAATCACCAACCCGCGTTTGTGGGATGTGGACGATCCGTATTTGTACCGGCTGTCGATCCGGGTGAGTGAGGAAGGGGCGAAATCTTTTGACGAAAGTTCCACCCGCTGCGGATTCCGGGATTTCCGGTTTGCGGACGGGTATTTCCGGCTGAACGGCAAGCGGCTGTTTTTGAAGTGTTCCCATACCGGCGATTCCTTTCCTATTGGGATTCACCTGCCGCCCTCGCCGGATTTATTGCAGCGGGATTTGCTCAATGTAAAGGCGATGGGATTTAATGCGATTCGATATATATCGGGTGTGGCCCTGAAACCGCATCTGGATTATTGCGACGAAATCGGGCTGATGGTTTATGAGGAGGCGGCGGCCGCCTGGTGTCTGAATAACTCGGAAAAAATGGCGGAACGGTTTAATCTGTCCACCTTTGGCATGATTCAGCGGGACCGCAACCACCCCAGCATCGTGATGTGGGGTCTATTGAATGAAACGGTGGCGAATCCGGTTTTCATGCACGCGGTTTCGCTGCTGCCGGAAGTGCGCAAGTATGACAACAGCCGGCTGGTTATGCTGAACAGCGGACGGTTTGACGGTTTCACCAAGGGCAGCGGGGTATTCGGACCGGCAACCTGGCGCAGCTCTTCCCTGCTGATTCCCAATATTACCTTCAACAGTCTGGACAAACCCATTACTTTTGATGGTACGACCTGGGCGCCGGGGCAGCTCGCCCTCCATCCGGGGATCAACGGGGAATACAGCGTGCTGCGCTGGACCTGCCCGGCGGATGATTCGTATGAGATTGCCGCGAAATTTACCGGGATCGCCGAGAATACCACGACCTCCGACATTCATATCTTTAGCGATGGCAAGGCAGTTTTTGAAGGTTTCTTGAATGTAAGCGGCCAGGGCAATACGGCGGAATATACCGGCAAGCTTGACCTCAAGAAGGGCCAGACCATCGATGTTGTGGCGGGGATTGGTAACGGCAGTCCCTACAGTGATACCACGGCCCTAACGATGACGATCACCTCCGGCAAGGGAAAAATCTATGATGTCGTAAAGGATTTTACCTTGAAAAACAATCCCAACGGTGCATGGAGTTACGGCTGCCTGCCCGGTGCGGAAAAACCGGATCCGGCAGCTTTTGCGCTGCTGGATAAAAGTGAATCGGAAACCAAAACCGGTATCGGCAGCCTGAGCAACCCCGGTTCCACGGAATGGGAGGATGTGCTGGACGATCAGCATCCGTACCGCCGGGTGCCGCAGTTGGCCGGGGATATTGAATTCCTTCGCACGGTCGGCAATCCGCCCAAACCGTATTTTATTTCCGAATATGGCATCGGCTCGGCCAATCATCTGCCGCGGCTGGTGCGGCTGTATCAGCAGTACAACGGCGCTCACACCGAAGATTATGCCATGCTGAACAGCTACCTGGGCCAGTTCATGAACGACTGGCAGAACTGGAAGATGCAGGAAGCGTTTGCCAATCCGGAGGATTATTTCGATCAGTCGCTGGCCCGCATGGCCGAGCAGCGATTACAAGGCTGGAACGCCATTCGCGCCAATCCCAACATCGTAGCTCACAGTATGACCGGTACGGTGGATCAAGGCACACCCTCCTGTGCGGAAGGATTGACGACAGCATTTCGGGAACTGAAGCCGGGAACCGTCGATGCCTTGTTTGAAGGTACCGCCAAACTGCGGCTTTGCCTGTTCGCCGAACCGGTGAATCTCTATCGCGGTGCGACGGTCCAGCTAGATGCGGTGCTGGCCAACGAGGATGCCCTGAAACCGGGCAAATATCCGGTACGGCTACAGGTAGTCGGGCCTAATAACGAGCCTGTTTACGACAAAACCATCGAGGTCGAAGTGCCCGGCCTGCAAGACGGCAAGGAACCTCCCTTTGCCATCACCTTCTCCAGTGAGAAAATCCCCGTCGATGGCCCCTCCGGTAAATATCGCTTCCTGGCCAATATGCAAAGCGGTGGGGCGCCGGCTGGCGGTCGGTCGGTCTTTTATGTAACTGATCCGGCGGATATGCCAGCGGTTGCGAAGGAAGTGGTCTTGTGGGGTGATGATGGGGACCTGGAACAATGGCTAAACAGCCGTGGAATCAAAACGCGCAAATTTGATCCGGCAGTTGCCGATCAGCGGCAATTGATTCTCGTTTCCGGCCAGCCGCAGGCACCGGGCGGAGCGGAGGCCTTCCGCGACCTGGCCGCCCGCATTGCCCGCGGCAGTTCGGTGGTGTTTCTGGTACCCTCCGTATTCAAAGAAGGCGACAATTCCACCCGCTGGGTACCGCTGAAAAACAAGGGCGGGGTGGGCGGAATTTCCCGCTGGCTGTATCTGGCCGACGACTGGGCGAAAAACCACCCGATTTTCGACGGCCTGCAAAGCGGGGCCTTACTGGACTTCACCATATACCGCGAGATTATTCCCAACGAAGTATGGTATGGCCAGCAAGAACCAGCGGAGTTGGTGGCCGGCAGTATCTGTGCCTCGCTGGGCTATACCTCCGCTTTGACGGTAACGGTTCAGAAACTAGGCACCGGCCGCTTCATCCTGAACACCTTATGGATTCGTGGGAATCTGGGGAATGTTCCGGTAGCCGAAAGACTGTTGCGAAATATGCTTAACTACGCCAGTCGTGACCTCGACCAGCCGGTGGCGGACCTGCCTGCTGATTTCGAGGAGCAGTTGAAAGCGATGGGATACTAAATCAAATTCCCGAATGTTGGTTTGTATTTTTCCTCGCTGTCGGTTATAATTTGCGTAAAACAACCGACAGCGAGGAAAACAGATGAAATATGAATATGATGCAATTGTCATCGGTTTAGGACCGGCGGGGATGGCGGTGTCGATCATGGGGGCGGAGATGGGGCTGAAGGTTTGTGCGATTGAGAAGCATAAGGTGGGCGGGGAGTGCATGAATGTGGGGTGTATCCCGAGCAAGGCGCTGCTGCGGATGGCGAAGTACCGGCATTTGTACGGGAAGCTGGGGGCGATGGAGCTGGAGGCGGGGGAACAGCCGCGGGTGCTGCGGCCGTTTGCCCGGATTCAGGGGCATTTGCGGTATATCAGCGAACAGAAGACGATGAGGATGTTCGAGAAGGTCAAGATGGTGTATCAGGAGGGGCCGGCGGCGTTTGTCGATCCGCATACGGTGGAGGTGGCGGGCAAGCGGTATGCGGGGCGGCGGCTTTTTCTGTGCGTGGGGACGCGGCCGGAGGTGCCGCCGCTGGCGGGGATGGGGGAGGTGGACTACCTGACGAATGAGACGATGTTTTCGCTGGAGCGGGTGCCGGGGAGTCTGCTGGTGCTGGGGGGCGGGGCGATTGCGTGCGAGATGGCGCAGGCGTTTTCGCGGCTGGGCAGCGCGGTGACGATGGTGATCCGGGGACCGCGGCTGATGTGGCGGGAGGATCAGGATACAACGAATCTGCTGGAGAAGACGTTTGAGGGGGAGGGGATCCGGATACTGCGGCAGCAGAAGCCCGTGCGGTTTTGGCGGGAAGGCGGGCTGTCGGTGATGGGGACGGATAAAGGGGAGCGGGTCAGTGCGGAGAAGGTGCTGGTGGCGGCGGGCCGGCAGATGGATTATGCGGCGCTGCAGTTGGAGAAAGCGGGGGTGGCGGTGGAAAAGAGCGGGGCGATTGCGGTGAACCGGTATTTGCAGACGAGCCAGGGGCATATCTATGCGGTGGGCGACTGCAACGGATATGCCCAGTTGTCGCACGCGGCGATGCACCAGGGGATGCTGGCGATTATGAACAGCATGATGCCCTGGCCGTTGAAGCGGCGGTTTCAGGATTACGCGGTGCCGTGGACGGTGTTCACCGAGCCGCAGATTTCGCAGGTGGGGATGCGGCAGACGGAGCTGGACGAAAAGGGGACGGCGTATGAAGTGGTGCGGGCGAATTATGGGGATTACGGGGCGGCGATCGCGGAGGGAGTGGAGGCGGGGTTTGTCAAGGTGTTCGTGAGCCAGGCGGGGAGGATTTACGGGGTGTATATCGCGGGGGAAGGGTCGGGCGAGATGATTAACGAATGGGCGCTGGCGGTGCAGAACCGGCTGCGGATGCACAAGATCATGATGCAGCAGCATTCGTTTCCGACGATGGGATTTTTGAGCAAACGGGCGGCGGAGACGTGGATGATGAACCGGATGAAGTCAGGGGCGGTGAAGAAGCTGTGCCGGTGGATGTTTCGGTTATTTTGAAACCTTGGATATTTCGAGGATTAAAATACATTGGCAACGAAAGCAAGGTAGATTGTGGGAAATCAGTAATAAAAAAAACGAAAAACTCCATCAGGTATTGAAATTGTCTGATAGAGTAATCCGAGGCATCAGGAAGTGGTATAGCGTTTCTGGAAAAGGAGGTGCAGGGCGCGGGCGAGGACGGAGGCGACGACAATTGTGCCGCCGAGGATAGCCCAGCGGCCGGGGGTTTCGCCCACACAGAGGAAGACCCAGCAGGGATTGAGGACCGGTTCGATGATGGGAATCATGATGCTGTCGATGGCGGTGGTTCGCTTGATGGCGATGGAATAGAGGACGTGGGAGAGGCCCAGTTGAAAGAGTCCCATGAGGAGCAGGAAGGTCCAACTGCCGGGGGCCGGCTGGGAGCGGACCATAAAGGGCAGGCAGACCAGAGCGGTGAGGATATTGCCCAGGAAGATCGAGCCGATGGGGTAGCTGGTTTTCTGCTTGCGCATGAGGAGGACGAAACCGGCGAAGAACATGCCGCTCAGGAGGGCAAAGAGGTTGCCCCAGAGGCTGGTGAAGGACAGCTCGTCCAGGAAAAATACGCCGATGCCGAGGATGGTTATAAAAATCGTACATACATCAAATTTGGTAATCTTTTCGTCGAGGAGCAGGCGGCTGAGGATGGCCACATAGAGGGGGGCGGTGTATTGGAGGAGGATGGCGTTGGCGGCGGTGGTCAGTTTGGTGGAGACGACAAAGAGGATGACCGCGCCGGCATAGCATACGGCCC
>JAKQBU010000027.1 GCA_029573975.1 Planctomycetota bacterium | reverse complement strand
CGGTAGCCGTTAGTTTCTTGATTCTGTCGGTTTGGTCGGGTTTGACGGGTTGTACGCGGGGTATCTCGGAAGGAGTACATGCTCTGACGGGCAGTTCGGGCAAGTTTGTATTCATACAGGGTAATAAGGAACTGGCCTCTCAACTGGCCGGCCAATACGGTGCGGTTCAGGTGGAGCCGTTCCAGAATGATGTCGGCGCGGTGTGTTCGCAGGAATTTCTGGACCGGCTGCCGGGAACTATTACCGAAGATTTGCAGTTCGCCAGCCGTTCCATTACCGACAAAGTCAAAAGAGTATCGAAAGAGGAGAAAGGTCCGTTTTTCACGGGTCCGGCGGACAAAACGCTGGTGATTAAGGGGCGGGTAATCCAATACGATATCGGGGGTGTGGTCGATAAGGCGGCCGGCCCGCTCGATGAAGCCATCTGCCGGGTGCAGTTTGTGGACGGCCAGACGGGAACCCTGCTGGCGGAAGGAAACTGTACCGGGCGGGTGAAAAGCGCGGTGCGTACCGGCCCGCAGGAACTGGCTAAGGGGGTCGCCAAAGCCATCCGAAAGATTCTCAAACCAAAAGAGTAACCCGCACATCTCACGGGGTTTTGACAAATAGATTGATAACGGACGGAACCGGATAATGGTTCCGATAACCGTCATTCTTTGGCGGTTCCATTTGCCGGAACTGCAATTATATTTTATACTGCATAAGACGGAACCGCCAAAAACTCACTCTGGCTCCCCACTACCAGGGGGCCGAAGTGCTTTGGACGCGGGCGCCGCATAAAAGAGAAAATCTGGTCACGAAAAAAACGGACCCGGAGAAATTATCTATCGAAAAAAAGAAGCAGAAGAAAAAATAGTGACATAATAGACGGAACCGCCAAACGTCAATATGGACATCCAAAAATGGCTCTGGCTCCCCAATAACAAGGGATCGAAGAGCTTTTGACGCTGGCGTCATAATATAAGCTGTACCGTACGTCTGCTGTTTTCTCATGGAATCGGCTGATTCAGGGATATCGCTCATTTGGGTTGGGCGGATGGGAAATAGCGGAAGAACATAGCGCCTCAGGAGGCACTGCCGTTAGCGCGAAAACGCACCGGCCGTGCCTCTTTTTTTATGCGCCCGGGAATCGCATGGACCGGTTCCGGCCCGGCGGAACCATGATAGAGGAAGGACATCAGAGATGTCGTTGACCTTGAATAATATGGGTATGCTGCGGGTTCTGAACACTCTTTCCCAAACCTCCGCCGCGCTGGATGCATCCAATCTGCGGCTGACTATGGCCAAACGGATTCTATCCGCCTCGGATGATCCGGCCGGGGTGATTGCCGCGGAGAATCTGAAATCAAGCATTGCGCAGATCGACGCCGCGGCCAAAAACGGCCAGCGGATCAACAGCATCATTGATACCGCCGATGGCGCAATGGCCCAGATTTCCTCCTTGTTAGGGACCATCCAGACCAGCGCCCTGGCCGCCGCCGGCTCCTCAGCCACCGCGGAAGAGCGGGCCGCCTATCAGGCGGAAATCGATGCGGCGATGGATGCGATTGACACCCTGGTAAATACCACTACCTTTGACAATATCCGGCTGCTGGATGGCGGGATTGGTTATACCACCTCCGGAATCGACACCGCCGAACTGGCGGATGTTCGGGTCCATTCCGCCGATACCAGCGGCGGTTCGGTCAGCGTGGCTGTGGAGGTGGTCGCCGCCGCGGAAAAGGCTGTCATTTCCTATTCCGATGGAGCCTTGACGGACAATGTGACATTCTCGGTAACGGGAAACAACGGAACCGAGGAGTTTTCTTTTTCCACCGGCGCCGCCATCAGCGATATAGAGACCGCCGTAAACGCTGTTTCCGATGCTACCGGGGTGGTCGCGGAAGCGGATGGCGGTACCCTGTATTTTCGTTCGCAGCATTATGGCTCCAGCCAGTCGGTCAGCATCAGCGTAACCGACGGTACCTTCCAGATGGACGGCTCCACTGCCAGCGATGAAGGGAGGGACGCAACAGTTACCGTCAATGGCCAGACCGCCACGTCCGACGGTTTGAGTGTCTATTTCAGCAGCGGTTCCACCTCTGTGCGGTTCACCTTGCAGGAATCCTTTGGCAATGTGGCCGGCGGCAGTTCCGCGTTTTCCATTACCGGCGGGGGCGCAAACTGGCAGCTCAATGCCAATCCGATCAATAAAATTCATTTCGGCCTGTTGTCGCTGAATTCCTCCGGGCTGGGAAACGATTCACTGGGGTATCTAAGCAGCCTGAAAAGCGGCGGAGCCAATGCCCTTTCCACCGGCAATTACCAGCAGGCGGCCAACATCGCCTCTGCGGCTTCTTTGCAGGTGGCCACCGATCGCGCCCGCCTCGGCGCAGTGCAGTCCTATACGATCAATGCCACTCTGAATTCGCTGGCGGAAAGTAAAATCGCCAAAAGCAATGCCCTCAGCAGTATCGAGGATCTGGACTACGCCTCGGAAACCGCCAACAACAACCGCCTGCAACTGCTTATGCAGGTGGGAACCTCCGTACTGGCGTCCCTCAATCAAAATATGGCCAGTATCTTGTCGCTTTTGCGATAAAGCCGGCAAGAATGGTGCCATCAGGTAATATTGGATTTGTTCCAAAGGATAATGATGACCAGAAATGCGATGATCAGGGCACCCGAAAGAATAATAATGGCCATCTTCAGCCCTAATTTGCCGGTATCACTTTCTAAGGCAGTTTCCTGTTCCTGGTCGCGCTCGGCGCCGCCTTTTTCCAGATCCAC
>JAKQBU010000006.1 GCA_029573975.1 Planctomycetota bacterium | reverse complement strand
ACATCGAGCCGATGAAGGGCTGGCATACCGACAATTATTATTATCAGATGATTTCGTATATCCGGCGGTTCAAGGGGATGCGGCCGGCGCCGGCAGCGTCGGGGGAAAAGACTATCGTCATCGATGGGGGTTTTGCCGACTGGCAGGACGTGCAGCCGGAATACCGGGATACCATAGGCGATACCCTGCACCGGAATCACCGGGGCTATGGCAGCACGCATTATGTGGATACCACCGGGCGGAACGATCTGGTGCTGATGAAGGCCGCTCGCGATGCGGAGTCGGTGTATTTTTATGTTCAGACGCGGGAGAAGCTCACACCCTGCACGGATCCGCAGTGGATGCTGCTGTTTATCGACGCGGATGGGGATCACCGAACCGGCTGGCAGGGGTATGATTTTGTGGTCAATCAGACGGTAGTAAATGAATCGACCACCACGCTGGAGCAGAACAGCGGCGGGGGATGGCAGTGGAAACCAGCCGGGCTATTACAGTATAAAGCAGCGGATAATAAACTGGAACTGCGAATCCCACGGGAACTGCTGGGACTAGCCAAAACCTCTTCAGTAGCTTTCGATTTCCACTGGGCTGATAATATCCAAAAGGAAGCGGATATCACCGAGTTCGCCATCAGCGGCGACAGTGCCCCCAACCGGCGGTTTAATTACCGGTATTCCGGGCGATAAAATAGCCGTTCTATCTTTAGCGATAGCCGATGGCCTGGAGCTGCGTTTCAAAATCGGCCGGCAAGGCAGCCAAAGGTTTATCCATTTCGCTAGCGGCCCAGCGAAGCATATTTCGCAAGAGACGGTCGGCTACCGGATGCTGGCCAAGATTTTCACGCACCAGCAGGGCATTGACCAAGAAACGGCCTTCGTTAAAGCGATAGCTTCCAACCAGAAAACCGGAACCATACCATATGGACGCCTGGGTCGCGGCGGCGATGACCTCGTGTGGAACTTCTCCATAGAAAACATTGTCGGAAATCAGCTCGCGATAGAACGTATAATCCATCAGACAACGCGAGGGGAGGCCGTCGAAGATCGGATGCTCCTTGCACCATTCGTCTTTGTGGTAGAGCCAATTCGACATTTCGGCGTGGGTTCCCTTGTTTGCCAAAGGAAGCCAGCCGGTAGGCGCCTGGTCGCGGGCCAAGGTGCTTGGAGAAAGGAAAATCACCGTCGAACCGCACGCCATATGCCGGGCCAGTTCGACAAAGGCCGCGGCGGGATTCTCCTGCGGGGGTTTCAAGGCCAGAATGGCCTGACGAGACGGCATGGTTTTCGCATCGAACGGGCGATGCCTGATGTTATTCTTTGCAAGCCATTCAACCACTTGCGGATCTTCGCCCCAGACGACGATTTCGGCATCGACGGCGGGCAGATCGGCGGGGTCAGCCACGTAGAACTCCGTATCGCCGCCGGTGGCTGCCCCCCCTCGTTCGAATTCGACCAGGAACCGGTACTGGCCCGCAGGACCGTCAATCACAACGGTTTCATCAAAGACCGGCATCACCATCGGCGGCTCGGAATCCGCGGTCGTCTCGGGGATCGTTATATCGATGTGTTTCTCGAACGCGCGGTTTGCCTGCGGCCCGACGACCAGCAGATGGACGGGATACTTGCCCGGCAGCAGGGCATCTTCGTTGGCCAGAACCGCCTCAAGCCGGACGGGTGTCTTGCGATAGAGGTTGACAGGCTCGACGAAATTACACCAACGCAACGGTGCCAGGCTCTCGAATAGGGCATCCGCCGTACCCGGCTTGAACTCGCGGAACAGCGTCCAAAGTCCTTCTCCTGTCGTACCATGATCGAGCAGGCCGGTTATGCTGTAGCCGATTACTTTGGGATTGGCGCGGACGGCATTGTTGAAACGGGTGCGCTCGGCGGCCATGCGAGCCTGGCTGGCGCGGAAGAAATCGCCCGGCCGGGGAAAGACGTCATTCATGCCGAGGGCGTGGTAGTCGGCCAGGTGTCTGTCGAGCCAGCCGCTATGGTAGGCGGCCTCCTGGGAATTGGCAGGCGTTTTTCCGTATTGCTCGAACCACCGAGTAAAACGAGAATAATCGTAGGCGCTGCCGATGCCGCCTTCGGTGAAGAAGGTCGGCAGATTTTCGTCGAACATCCTGACATATCCCTTGGCGGACACGCCGTTGCCCGCGTGGCTGCGAACACCGCGGGTGGCTTCGGCCGTCATCGGCACCCGCGGATAGATGTGGGCGTCGCCCATCACCTTTTCCCAGACGGAGGAACCGGGATTGGACAGGCCGCCGATACTGGCGTCGAAGTCGTTGCGTCCGCTGTTCAGCAAAACCAGCCGGGTGTTGTCGTATTGCCGCAAGGTGGGCAGAAACTCCACGGCATGACGAAACGGCGGGGTGTTCTCCGTTTCGTTCAGCAGGCTCCAGATGACCACACTCGGGTGGTTGCGGTCGCGGCGGATCATGCCGATGTTGCTGTGATCCACCAGCGCGGGCTGGTCCAGGGCACCGGCGGCGTAGGATTCCTCGAAAACTAGCATGCCGATCTCGTCGCACAAATCAAGCTGATAGCGCTGGGGCATGCCCTCAAAGAACCGGATCATATTCAGCCGGAATGTTTTGGCGTTCAACATATCGCGGCGAAAATGATCGGGATCGAACGCCAGGGTCTCAATGCTGATGGGCGCGGAATTACCCGTATGCGAGCAGCGCGGATAAATACGTTTACCGTTGAGACGAAACGCTCCTCGTTCGAAGCGGAAATCGCGGAAACCGCACCGCACCGAGAATTCGTCCATACCGGCCGGCTCGGCTGCCGAAATTCGGGCCGTCACCCGATACAAAAAGGGATCGTTCAACTCCCAAAGCCGATGGCTGGGGACAGACAACCGGGTCTCGACGAGCGTTTCGCCCGGCGGTAGCTCTCGCTCCAGATACGAACGAGCCGTCGTCTCGCCCGCGGCAGCCGGCGCTACCGTGTGCTCCAAACTCACCGGGACCGCCCGATTCGTCGCATTGTAACAGGTCGTCTGGATGCGAATCTCACCGGTTTTCCAGTCAGGCTGTGCGAAAACATCCTCGACGCGAAGCGCGGGAGCGACCCGCAATTCGACCGAGTCCATAATACCACCGACGTTCCAGGGGCCGCAGCCCTTATAGGGTAATCCCCGGCCGCGGTTGGGAAACTCGCCGAGTTTGATGCCGTCAATCGGTTCGTTGGTCGGATTCAGCACGCGCACGACCAGGCGATTTGCCTGTCCTGGTTTGATGGTGGTGGTTACATCGAACACGAATGGATCTTCCCCGCCTGTATGGCTGCCAATCGGCACATCATTCAGCCATACATCGGCCTTGTAGTGAACGGCCTAGAAACGCAAAAGATAACGGCCTTCCGGCTTTTCATTCCGAGGTGCGTTAAATTCATTCCAGTACCACGCCACGCCGTAGTAATCGGGAAAGGTGTCCTGGATGACAAACGGAACTTTGGCCTTCTTCGCCTCCGGTCGCGGACTGCGAAACCACTCCTCCTGCTGGCCGAGGTTCTTCGGATCGGGAGCCAGCAGCCAGTGCGTGCCGTCCAGGGAAATGACCGTGGAAGATTTTACTATCGCGGGAGAATCGGCGGCGACAAACTGGGGCAAAAGACCAGACAATATTACCGCAATCCCAAGTCTTACATTACACTTTATCATATGGGTTACCTCTAATTTGCAAAACTTCAGATTTAAGTCAGACAAGCAGACTTTTGCGACGTAAAATACGCTGCGCTTTACAAACGCAGAAATTTCACAAACTTTCCAATATTCCTGATACGATATAAAAACTCCAACTAAGCCAGATATCTATTACTTATTGAACATTTTTAGTCACTTTTATCCATTTTTAGACACGTTTTCAATATAAAATATTGGTAATCGGAGAAATCCGTTCAAGGGATGTTTTGTAAAAACTGTTCGAATTCGATTCCGATCACTTCGCTGCCGTCCGGGTAGGTTTCGTCGGGTGAGTAGGGATGAACCAGATTTTTTTCCGCTATCACCAGCGGTAAAAAATACGCCCGTTTTTCGGCGGAAATCGGCAGAGAGAGGCTCCGCAACGCGCCCCGGCCCTGTTGCAGGATCTGGCAAATTTCATTGATATTCACTTTTTGCGAAAAGGCCCGCAGCGCCCCCGCCTGGGCCAGATGTTTGGTTTCCTCCGGCAGCGTACCGATATCCGCCGCATAGGTCATGACCATCTGTAACTGGCGGGCGGTATAAGCGGCGATACGGGCATTCACCGTAACGCTGGGAGTCATAACCAGCAGGGAATCGATGCCCGCCCAGTCCTGCAGGGCCAGCAATTCGCCGTCCAGGGCACTGCCTTCCACTACCGTATAACCCGCCTGCCGTACTCGGGCACAGTGATAGCTGTTGGTATCCATCAGCAAAACCGGAATGCCGCGGAGATCGTAAAGCCCGGCGACCCGCTGGGCCAGATCGTTGGCACCCACGATCAGAAGCCCGGTGGATTTGCGGCGTGTCAAACGGAGAAGCCACGCCAGCGGATAAGCGGCCACCCCGCTAAACAGCACTGTC
>JAKQBU010000590.1 GCA_029573975.1 Planctomycetota bacterium | reverse complement strand
TGCTGGCGGATGCCACCATTCCGGCCGATCAGGCGGCCCTGTACAATTACAGCTACAAGTGGGGCCTGCCGGGCGGGGTGTTCTGGCAATGCACTCCCCAGCGCGGGCAGCAGGCGGGAGCCGCCTGGATTCGGCTGGATTCGATGTGGGTGGTGTATGAGTATGCCCCGGGCCAATATGACTTTACCGCCATTCGCAACCATATTGCCGCTTTCAAGGAATACGGCCAAGAGTCGCTGTTTGGCAGCCATTTTCATATCAAGCCCCCTTTCTATGAATTTAACCAATTGACTTTCGCCCCGGCCTATGGGCGGCTGAATCAGGCCATAGCCCATGATTTGCAGGGAGAGTTTCGCTGGTATGAACTGGCCAACGAATGCAACGGACCAGAAAAGTTCATTTACACCGAACTGGCCCGAAGCGCCGCGGCCGGGATTCGCTCGTCCGAGCCGCTGGCCTCCATCGGGACCTGCGGCACGGCGGGGGTGGATATCGGCTGGTTCCGGATGCAGGCAGATCGAGGACTGCTGCACCGGCTGGATTCGCTGGTGACCCATCCCTATACCTGGAGTGCCCCGCCGGACCAGTTCGGCCTGCTCTCCCAGAACGAAACGATCAATCGCATCATAGACGAACAGGGCGGAATGAAATTCCATTACACCACCGAATTCGGCTACGATCACTATATAGAGCCGGACAAGATCGCCCGCTGGCTGCCCCGCCATTTTGCTATTGCGGCGGCTACGGATGTGCTGCGGGCTGGATTGTATGCCTGGGACGGCCATTTTGGGATTTATGACAACGCCCATGCCCTGCCGGCGGCGGCCTCGGTGAATGCTTTTTGCGTGCTGACCCAGGGGCATCAGTTTGCCGGGTGGCTGCAGCGGGACGATTCGGTCTGGGCGCTGGTGTTCGAAAAGGCAGGGGTGCCGCTGGTCATGGCCTGGTCGCCCAATAATAAAGGTACTTTCACTTTACCGGATGCCGTCGACAAAATCACCATGTTGGATCTATACGGCAATGTCATCCCTGTCAAATCCGAACTGGATGAAGGCCCCTATTATTATAAAACCAATTCGAAAGAGATCACCCGTCAGGCCTGGCAAAATCAGATGGTCCAAGGGAAGCCGCGGCTGCGGGGATTGCTGGAAAAATCACCGCTAAAGGATGGGGAAGTATGGAAAAATCTGGCGGTCTCTGAAGGTCCTTCCCATGCGGAACTGGTGCAGGTACTTACTGCCTGGCAGCCGCAGTCGAATCCGATCTCCCTGCCCGAACAGGCGGTGATAGCCCAAGCGATTCGGCAAACGATTCTGGCGGCACGCATGGCATCCCTGACGGAAGAGAAACCTCAATATGACGCCGCGGCAGGACTGTACAGCCGGGAGAAATGGGTGGAGATCTTGCGTAAAACTGTGGCGGATGACCTCGATCTGAACTCGCTTCGCTGGCTGCTGAATCAGTGGGACCGGCTGCACGATGAAGCGGCCATGCTCACCGAGGCGGGCCAAACGAATTTCGCCGGCTGGCTGGGGAGCCTGGACGGGGTGTTCGATACCATATGCGGCCGGTTCGCCGAACAGGGGGAACGGACGTTTTTCCCGATCTGGCCTTACCTGTATGCCTCCGTAAATGAGAATGGTGTCTATGGGGAACATTTCCAGTTCATGCTGGACCGGCCGACGCCGGTGCATATGCGGCTAAACTCCTATTCCGCGCGGGCGTATGAGGTGGAAGTTACGCTGGAACTACCCGCCGACTGGAAATGTGAGCCAGCCGGCTGGAAAGGACGGATCGAGCCGGGCGAGAATCCGGACAGCCTGTTCACCGTAACGCCCGGCGTACAAAAGGCTGACAAAATCTATGCCCTATTAAAAGCGGAAAGCAAACCCGAAATCCGTATTCCGTATAACGATTTTGAAATCATGCCCGCCATCAAAATCACGGCCCGGGTCCAGAAAGCACTGCTGCCCGCCGGGCCGCTGGAGGTGGAACTGGAAAACCGCACCGGCAAACCGGTCAGTGGTTTTCTGCGGATCATCCCAGCGGCGGATTGGCCGGCGGTAGCGACAATTCAGGTAAAAAACGTAAAACCCAAAGACAAGCAAACCTTATCTTTGAAGCTACCCAAAGATTTACCTATGCCGGCCTTTAATGAATGGAATTGGCAGGCTCATTTTCTCACCGAAGATGGGCAATCGGTGCTGATGCCGCTGGTAATCGATTTTGATTGTGCGGTGAAAACGGATAGCCCGCCGGTCCTGGACGGGGATTTGGCCGAATGGAAGGCGGCTGCTCCTTTGCATATGAACCTGGAATCCTATACCGATGGCTCGTTCGGAACCCAATGGAGTCCAGCCGATCTTTCCGCCACGGTTTATACCCTCTGGGATGCGGATTATCTGTACCTAGCTATTCCGGTCCATGATCAGACCTTTCAGCAGATTCTGGAAGGGGAATCAGTCTGGAACCAGGACAGTATTCAACTCGGTTTTGCGACGGATGCCCAGGGGATGCTGGCGGAATTCTCCCTGGCCCTGACGCCCAAAGGCTCGCAGGTTTTTAAATTCGGGACCGGCCTGCTGACCGACGCGAAACTGGCAGTGAAACTGCTTCAGGGACAAACCGTTTATGAAGGCGCCATTCCCTGGACGGAACTGAACGGCATCCAGCCGGCAGCAGGTGCGGACTGCCGGTTCGATATCCTGCTCAACGACCATGACGCCATTACCAGTCGGCGCTATATGTTCCGCTACGGCCGCGGGATCGTGCACGAGAAAAATCCCAATCTGTTCGGGTATCTGCGATGGGTTGATAACCAGCAAAATCAAATTCCGGAAAATGCCCCAAAAGAAACGAATGTCATCTTTCGGGAAGATTTCGAGGAATATCCCGATCAATCCGTTCCTTACCTCTGGCAGCGGGTGGTGCATATGATGCCGGACGGAAGTTCCCTGGTGAGCCTGGGAGCGGGCAGCGACCGCTCCCAGGGCCTGGTATTGTAGAACCGAACCGGGCAAAAGGACATGCACTATATCAGTCTGGTCCGGAAGATCACCCGGCTGGAGACCGGCAAAAAATACCGTCTGACGGCCTGGGTCCGGGGCAGAGATACCACTGGGATCGGCATCTGCTCCGACCTGTGGGGGAACCAGGGATTTCAGTATCTGCCTGCCTGGAAACCGTCGGCAGATTGGCAGAAGCTGGATATGGAATTCTCCTGCTTTTCAGAAAATATGAACCTGATTATCCGGAATGAAACCCGTATCACCGATCTGGCCATGGACGATATTCAGATCGTGGAAGAATAAATCGCTTTATTCCGCGTATCCAATCGTCTTGAGTTGTTCCTCGAAATCATTCGGTAAGGCAACAGCCGGTTTATTGATATCCAGGGCAGCATAATTCAGCATGTTCCGGAGCAGATATTCGGCGGTGGGGTCCTGGCCGAGAGCCTGGCGGACCCGCAGGGAATTCAGAACAAATTTACCCGATCCGAATTGGTACACCGTCAGCATCAATTCCGCGCAGTTGTAGCCGGCTGAGGTGCGGAAGGCGCCGGCGACGGCTTCATCGGGGGTGTCCTGGCCGGAGTAGCGGCAATCCGGTATGATCTCGCGGTAAAATACATAGTCCATTACTCCGGTCGGCAGACCGTTGAAAATCGGGTGTCGTTTCGCCCACTCATCCCGCACGTACACCTGCGGGAAGAAGTATTCGCTTACTATTCCCATCGAACCCTTGTTGGCCAGCGGCAGCCAGCCCAGCGGATTTCCTTCCTTCTGAAACACATCCAGCGAAAGGAAGACTACCGAGGAGCCTGCGGCCATTCGTTCGGCCAGTTCGCGCCAGGCTTTCGCATCGCCTGTCCCGCCCGGCTGGGCGGCAACCAGGATTACCTCACGGCGGGCCGGTTTGCCGGAAGCAAAGGGACGAGTCTTGATGCCATGACCAGCCAGCCAGTCGGCCAGTTCCTTATCTTCACCCCAAAGTGTAACTTCGGCGGATACGGCGGGCATATCGTCCGGATCTGTAACATAAAATTCGACCGATTCGCCGGTGGCCGGACCGCCCTTTAACAACCGGGCCACGAACCGGCATTGGCCCGAAGGGGCATCGACAGGCAACTCCTCCGAGAAAACCGGGATGGCATACGGCGGTTCCACGTCGTCCATTTTAGCGGGGATTTTGACGCTGATAGTGCGTTCGATGAGTCGTTCGTCGTTGGGACCCAACACCTGTAAAAGAGCGGGGTATTCACCCGGCTTGAGCACATCTTCATTGGCGAGAACGGCCTCCACCTTTACTTTTCCGCCGCGATAGACGCTGATCGGTTCGGTGAAGAGGCACCACCGCAGCGGGGCGAAGGCGTCGCACATGACATCGAAAGTTCCAAGTTTATGCTCGCGGAAGGCGGTTATCACTCCCTCGGAATATGCCTCGGCGGTGTCGTGGGTACCCGTTAAATTATAGCTGATGATGGCCGGATTCGAGCGGAGGGCGTTGATGCCCATTTTACGGAGGCCGGCCATTTTGGCCAGGCACTTGTCGAAGAAATCTTCCGGGCTGGCAAAGGTATCGCCAAGTTTCCAGCGGTCCCAGTCGGCCAAAAAGCGGGTGAACATATCCTCATAGGATTTCGCCATATGATAGGATTCCTCTCCGTGCGCCTCGTAGTGCCGCAGCATCCTGGGAAAATGCGTGCCGCTGCCCAAACCATACTCAGCAAGAAAGAGGGGTTGATCATTCCAGGAGAAGGTACACAGCCGCTCGATTTCCAATCCCCGGTGCGGCGAGCGCGGATAGGTGTGAAGATCGGCTAGGATATTCTCCCACTGGGTGGAACCGGGATTGCAGATCCCACCGATATTCGGGGTGTTCATGGTTTCACATGTGCCATAGGCGGTGAACGTCGCGGCGTCAGGGGCTGGCGCCGGAGCAAGCCAGCCGTAGCTCCACGGGCCGTTGGGATTGCTGGAATTGGAGAAATCGGCGGCCAGATCGTATGGCGTTCCCTCGGCGGACCGGATGACGGCACGGACTTCGGTGGTGTCCGTCCAGGGGGCCAGCCCGGCGGCGGTGCCCTGGTTCGAAAAGCTGCCGCCCCAGCCGACGACAAAATCCATGGTTTCACCGGCTGCCAGTTTCACGGTGCCGGAGTACTCGCAGCAGTCGCCCCAGCCCCGCACGTTAATAAAACCGGTATAGACCGGTTGGCCGCCGCGGAGAATGTGAACATCGGTGGTGGTGTAACAGCCCGTGCCCCGGAACCTGGCAGAAAGGGTGTATTCGCCTGCCGCGGGGGCTGTCCAGCGGGCAACGCTGTACTCTCCCTGGGTTCCCGGATTCAAAGATAGGGACCTGGCCGGCCAGAGCGGCACATGATAAATCGCATAAGGTTTGGGATTGAAAAGAACATTGGGCTGCGTTCCCTCGCCGGATTTCCAGTATTCCAGGCCATTCAGAAAACTCCAGGCACAGTCAAAACGGCCGCTGCCCAGCATCACCACGCGGGTTTCATCCAAAGCCCGGACGAGAGAAAGAGCTTTTACCGCCTGCCGGAAAACGGGACCATCGCCGGTCTCGTTCAGAAGTCCCCAGATGACAATGCTGGGATGGTTCCGGTCACGGCGGACCATCGAGGCGATTTGTTTATCGAACCTCTCCGGCATCTTGGGCGAATCATGGAACATCCAGGAGGCAGGACTCTCCTCATAAATCAGCAATCCGATCTCGTCGGCCATGTCGAGCTGATTGCGCAGGGCCACCCGGCTGATAAAACGGACCATATTGAAACCCATCGCCTTGCAGCTCAGCAGCTCGCTGCGCAGAATTCCGGGATCACGCGGCAGGCAATGCCCGATTGGGGCCTCCGCGGCGGTGTGGGAGGAACGCAGAAAAATCCGCCGGCCGTTGAGACGGAAAAAGCCGTTCTCGAATTTGAAATCCCGGAAACCGCAGCGGCTCGAGGATTCGTCAAACCAGGGAGAATCCTGCCTAGTCACTCGTGCGGTGACGCGATAAAGAAACGGATCGTTCAGATCCCAAATCCGCGGGTTTTTTACCTGAAGTTCCGACTCGATGAGGGTATCTCCGGCCGGCAATTCCCGGTTCATCATTACCGTTTCGATAGGTTCCCCATTGGTCCCGGGAGAAACGGTAAACGCAATGCCCCCTTTTATCGGGTTGGTCCCGGCATTGCGGAGATTGGCCTGGATGCGAATCTTTCCGGTTTGAGGATCGGGCCGGACGAACAGATCCTCGACACGGACCGGCGGCACCAGCAGCAATTCCACGGAATCCATGATTCCGCCCGTCTGTGAGGGGCCAAGACCGCCGTGTGGAACTTGCCGGAAGGTAAAACCGTCTATCGGCGCATCACCGGGCAGAAGTACCCGGATGGCGATATGATTGACCGAGCCGGGTTTGACGGCAGCGGTTACGTCGAAAACGAAGGGGATCATGGCTCCTTCATGAGAACCAACAGGAGTTCCATTTAGCCACACTTCCGCCAGGTAGTCCACATCCCAAAAACGCAGCAGATACCGGCCATCGGGACAGGGGTGAACAGGCACCTCCAGGTCACGCCAATACCAAAACACGCCGGTATAACCCGGAAAGGTATCCCCGATGAACCACGGAATCCTGGCAGCCTGGGCGTTATCCCGGGGCTTTTCCCACCATTTTTGGTCGCGCCCCGCATTCCCGGGATCGGTCGCCAGCAGCCAGCCATCACCGTCCAGACACACGATTTGGCTGCCGATTATTTTTCCAGAAAGGCCCGGATCGGCCTGACCACACAGCTGAACAGATAGAAAAGACAACATCCATGTCAAAATACAAAAAATGGAATAAACAGGAATGCCTCTGGTTTTCATGCTTTTGCATCCTTATAAAAAGTACTTTCCGAATCCGAGCCAGTTCCTTTACTTTTCTCCCCTTGTCCAGGCTGTTTTTGTGCAAATAACAAAGTCATTCTGGTTTATTTTAGCTGCCCTCATCTTATCTTCAAGATAAATATAGCTTTAGAATTTTATTGGCATCGAGTCAAGATATTGGTACAATAAAATCTGTATGGTATAGAATTGTGACGGGTTTGTTTGAATAAATTGAAATGTACCTGAGAAGCGGAGGCGATGATGGCCAAGGCCCATGTGGATCCGGCGGAGTTGAGGCGTTTTGCGCAGGATTTGAACCGGTTCAATACGGAACTGGAATCCCTGGTGGGGGGGCTGAATATGCGGCTGCATAATCTGGAAAAAACCTGGCAGGACCAGGAACAGCGGAAATTCATGAATGAATTTGAACTGACCATGAAGGCCCTGAGCCGGTTTCTGGAATCCTCCAATCGCCACGCCTCTTTCATCGTGAAAAAGGCCCGCCACATCGAAGAGTATCTCCAGCAGCATTAGGATGTAGCATGAGCGGATATGCACGAGTCGGTTCCATTGAGGTATTGCGGGAATTCCGGGCTTCCTTATGTACCTTTGCCCACACCGCCGCCACCGCCCTGGAGGAATCCTACTCGGAAATTCAGCGTACCGCCCTGTGGCTGAAGCAGCAGCAGTACAGCCACTGGAAAAGCCAGGTCCGGATTTGTTCGGAAGAATATCAAAAAGCCCGGCTGGGCTTGAAAAGCAAGCAAAATTATGACGCTTCGGGACTGGGGGCGAAATATTCCTATATTGATGAAAAGAAAATCCTGGCCGCCGCCCAGCGAAAGCTGGAATTGGCCCAGCAAAAGCTGGCGAATGTCCAGTGCTGGGCTACCCGGTTCGAAAAGGAATCTTTCGATTACAAAGGGCTGATTCAGGGCCTGATGGATGTGGCGGAAGTGGAAATTCCCAACGCTATGGCACAGATCGACCGGATGGTGGATATGCTGGAGTCCTACGTCTCCCTGGCGCCGCAAGCCGCTGGTCCGGTGGAAGCAACGGGAGAACTATCCTTAATGGGTATGGCCCGCGATGAACCGCCGGTTGCCGGTTTACCGGCTTTGTATCCCGCTCTGCGGCAGGCGGCTCCCTCGCAGGTAGTGCGCAATCATGCACCCGCAAGCAGGGAAATAGAAGAATGGCTGACCGGCCATACGATTCCGGAATCCCAGCGGCA
>JAKQBU010000559.1 GCA_029573975.1 Planctomycetota bacterium | reverse complement strand
GGGGACGGGGATCGGGGGCGGCGTGATTTACGGCGGGGAGGTGTTCCGGGCCGGGGGGGGCAATCATCCGGAGTTGGGGCATATGATCATTAAGCTGGGCGGCCGGCAGTGCACCTGCGGGCAGCGGGGGTGCCTGGAGACGATTGCCTCGGCGACGCATACGGCGGCGCGGGCGCAGGATGCCTTGAAAGAGGGACGGGAGTCGTCGCTGCAGGCGGTTTTTCAGGAGCAGGGCAGTGTGTCCTGCAAGGATGTTTTCGACCATGCCAAGGCCGGGGATCCGCTGGCGAATGAAATCGTGGACGGGACCGCCGAGGCGCTGGCCCAGGCGTGTATCATTATGCTGCATAGTATCGAGCCGCAGCGGGTGATTCTGATGGGGGGGATGGTGAAGGCCGGGGAGATGCTGGCGGAGCGGGTGCGGAAATTTTATCAGGGGATGCTCTGGTTCCTGAAGGAGGAGACCATGGAAATCTGCCTGGCCAAGCTCGGTTCCGACGCCGGATTCATCGGTGCCGCCGGTATCGCCATGCATGAAGCCCGGCAGAACCGCCTGCGCCCGATCGGGACGTGAAAAAGCCCTATGCGGTGAAAACGATGCGGCCGAAACGAAGGGGCATTAACCCGCATATTTCACAGGCTTTCGATTTTCAGCGGTCTTTTTGCCCGCCTTCTTCGTTCTCGTCGCTATCTGTCCTCAACATATATACTTATATGCCTGCGGAAGATAGCTCCTGCGGCCTCGAAGGCAGCCAAAAATTCGCGCTGAAAACAAACTGTCGATGTTTGTGAAATGAAAAATATCACATAAGACATACTAAACAATGGAGTTAGTATTATATGTGTCAAAATCCCGTGAAATATGCGGGTTAAGGGGCTTCTTCCGCCGGCAGTTCGGCGATCTTGATGTTGTCGTATTGGAGGAGGGTTCCCATGGCGCGGTAGGCGTCGATGATAGCGACGTTGTATTCGGTGACGGTCTGGATGGCGGTGACTTCGCGGACGGCCAGCCGCTCGATGGCGTTGAGTTTGCGGTCCAGAAAATCGGCGGTGATGGTCGCTTCGGCATCCTCCCGGACCAGATATTCGTTGACCACGGCCGCTTCCGCCTGGGCGGCTCGGAGGGCGGCATGGATTTTGTCATAGGTATAGTTCAGGGAGTTTAAGGAAATGCTGACATCGGCCGCAATCTGTTCCTGGTAGCTTTCCAGCCGCAGTTCTTCCTGTTTTTCCTTATGGCGGGATTTGGTCAGGGCGGCGCGGGCTTCCCGGTTTCCCAGCGGCAGCTCAAAACTCAGGCCGACCCGGTAGCTGACCGTGTCGTTCTGCCACTGCTGGTCCCAGGCGGAGCCGTAGCCGCGTTCCCCGCCGGAAATATCCTGCTGGCCCACCAGGTCCAGGCGGGGCAGCAACTGGTTTTTGGCGACATCGACGGCGATCCCCGCGGTGTCGATCTGAAATTTCTGGGCCAGAACCTCCGCCCGGGTCCGCAGGGCGATCTGCAGGGCTTCGGATGGATCGATGGTGTGGCTCTGGAGGGAGGGCAGGTCCTGGGGAATGATTTCCCATTTGCCGGCGATGGGCAGATTCGGGTCGTTCAGGCTGTTCAGGAGCTGGTCCTGGCTCTGCAGGACGGAATTCCGGGCATTGATCACATTGGCCCTGGCCTGTTCGATGAGGGAGAGGTTCCGGGCGATGATGCCGCTGGTGGCGTCCAGGGTCTTGCGGGCCTCCAGCTTTTTGTAGGCGTCTTCGGCGTTCTGGAGCAGGTTTTGATAGACTTTCACCTGCTGGCGGTAGAAGGCCAGCCGCCAGAAATTGCTTTCCACCTCCGCGGCCGTCTGGATCATCTTGATTTGAAACTGCTGCCGGCTGATTTGGTAGCTGTTGCGGGCGGCGTTGATGGAGGCCCGGTTGACGTCTATGCCGAAATCGCGCAGCAACGGCTGGCGCAGGGTCATTTCCAGGGTGTATTCATAATAGGGGTTGTAATACAGGCCGGACTCGCTGGAGCGGTACCGCCGCAAAAGCTCGGCCATTTCGACGGTGGCCCCGGTGGGCAGACGCTTGCGCAGGCCCAGCGAATAATTATAATCCCGGCTCTGGAAAAAGGGCGTGGTGGGTTCGGTGATGTTGGTAACGCCGGAAGGAGTGGTGATGGTCTTTACCGTGGTGGCGCCGGAATCCATGTTGGTTTTGTCGCCGATGTCGAACTGGCTGGAACCGAAAAGCACGGCATCAAAGGCCGCTTCCGCCTGGACCACATCGCTGAGACTGATGGCCGGATCATGGCGGATGATTTTTACTTCCAGATTGTTCGCCATCGCCCGCTGGATGCAGTCCTCCAGGGTGAGTTGGACCTCGCGGCGGGAGTCTTCGGCGAACAGCCGCTGCGGCTGCTGCCAGTATTTACGGATCACATCGGCCTGGGCAAAGGGGTCGTCCCAGGTTTCAGCTCCCCACGTTCGAGCCGGCCCGCCCCCTGCCAGGCTCATCAGCATCCCGGCCAGAAGCAAACGGGGCAGGGTCCGGTCAATGACAGGTTTCAGCATACAGCGTTGTATTCCTTTCGCTTTTACGAGATAAAAATCCAATTCACTTCTTTTGCGTATCTCCACCCGGAGGTCCGGCGGCGCCCGGTGAAGTTTGGGCCTCCGCGGAACCGTTTCTACGGAGCGGGCACGCTGACCGTTTCCTCAAAATACGACCCGGCGGCGGTTTCAAATTTGAGGTAGAAATCCTGGGTCGGGGCGCTCAGGCTGGTCCGCTTGAGATAGATTGCATAGCTCAGGTTGTCCAGATCGAAGACAGCTTTGGTCAGTCCGGAGGTGATCGTGTTCCGCTGGTAGATATATACCGACCGGGTTCCTTTTTTCTGCAAACCCGTGGTGCCGGAGGGGATGGTAAAGGATTTCGTGCCCCATTTGACGGTGACTTCCTTTCCGGTCAGATCCAAACCGTTCACTTCCGTGGCCAGCGAGCCGCTGATGGTTAGCGAATACCGTTCGGTCGAAGCGGCCTTCAAATTGGAAACGAACCGGTAGGTTTTCACCTGCAGGGAATCGATATACCCCTGGGCCAGGCGGATGGGAATCGCCTTGCGGCCGTTTATAATGTCTTCATCCGCGGCGCCCAGCCCGAAATAATCGCCGATCTGCATTTCCCAAATGACCGATTCTTTCAGGCCGCCTAAATTGACATCTTTCAGCAGAACTTCGAAGGACTGTTTGGCCAGGTTCAGTTCCAGCCGTTTGATTCCTGGCTCCGAACCGGTATATTTATAGCGGGTTTTCCCTGCTGGGAGGACCGCATTTTCAATGGTTTTTTCCAGCAATACCGAGCCGTCGGGAAGCACCAGCCGGATCGTAATGTTGGTGGGGGTGAGCAATTCGTTCGGGTCGGCGTCCATCGTTCCCCGGACCAGAAAGGAGTCCGAAGGGGGAATTCGGCTTTTGGCGGCTTTGACCGTTGCCTTGGTAATGGTAATCGGATTGTATTCCGTCGCCTGCTCGATGAGCACCGGGGTGACCGGGACATTTTCGAGTTTATAGGTATCCGAGGCATTTTTTATGGTTTTGGTAGTAACGGCGGCGATGGTATCCACCACCTCCATCCCGCTGATGACCTCGCCGAAGACGCAGTAGCCCACGTTGTCCGTTGCCGTGGCGCGATCCAGGGTGGTATTGGCCTTCAGATTGATAAAAAACTGGGAATTGGCGGAATTGGGGTCCGTTTTCCGGGCCATAGCAAGGGTGCCGCGTACATTTTTCAGCCCGTTGGTGCTTTCGTTGATAATCGATTCACCCGGCGCATGGTAAAAATAGGGGTCCAGCGTCCAGTTGGGGTCCTGGAAATAATTCGGGTCCCCGCTGCCGAGGTTCGGATCGTTCAGGTCGGCATCATAGGCCCCGGCCTGAATGACAAAGTCCTTTACCACCCGGTGGAAGATCAAATCGTCATAAAAGCCGCTGTTGACATACTCCAGAAAATTGGCAACGGTGACCGGGGCCTTGGTGTCATATAATTCGATGGTGATGATTCCGTAACTGGTTTCCAGTTGAACCAGGGAATTGGCCGCCGGACAAACAGCCGGTACGGCGGTCAGCAGCAGCAAAATCCAGTAAACGAAAAACCTGTTTTTCATGAATAAACTCCGGTCAGGCTTTTGTTGACGCCAGCGTCAAAAACTCTTCGACCCCTTGTTATTGGGGAGCCAGAGCCGTATTTCGATGTCCATATCGATTTTTGACGGTTCCGTCTTTGTTGGTTAAAACGTTTAGCCATTATATGAGTTTTCCCCCCTGTGTCAACGCCGCATCTGGTAAGATAGGGAAAATCCCACGTCAAATGGAAGTCAGACATCCTTTGGAAAGAAAAAGAGGCATTTTCTTTCCAAACGCTAACGCGGTATTATTTATATACTTATGAAATTAGTCCCCAGAAAGTACCAGCCCCCTGCTGTGTGATATCGCCATCGTCTTTGGAGGTCGGTCTTGACAAACCGGCACTCAAAAATTATAATATATAGATTGTATGGTGTTTGCTAAGATCATTCCTAAAGTGGTTATTTACCGCAATTTGGGATTCCCGTTGTGGAAACCAGAAGGATTTGCCGGTGACAACAAAGAGCAGGCTGCAGAATTGGATTGTTTCTCTGGCGGGTTCGCTGATCGTCTTTTTTTCCGTTGTACTCCCCGCTCAGGGGAAGATTACCATCGGGGCGTGGGAACCCATTTTTAAAGGAATCGAGCATGCCCAGGGATCGGCGGACGAAGCGGAAGTGCGCTTGCAGAAAGTCAATGCCCTGCGGGTGGATTTGACCGATCCGGATATTTCCTTCATCGCCACTCATTCCAACGGCGATCTGCTGGGGGATACCACCCGCCAGACCGGCAGTCAATTTGTCACCTCGTATGGCGTCCAGGTTGGTATTAATGCCCATTTTTACATCACCAACTCTGATATAAACTGGCAGGCGGATTTGCAGGGGCTTTGTGTCAGTGAAGGGCAAATCGTCTCGGCCCTGGAAAGCTATGCCAATGGCGGCAGATCCCTGCTGATCACCCAGGAAAACAACGCCCGTTTCGAACAGACCCACGTCGGGTCCAATCTGACGGGTGTGTGGACCGCCATTGAAGCCTGGCCCTTCGTTTTAGAAAACGGCGCCCTTTATGCTCCTGCAAATCCCGATGTACATCCTCGTACGGCGGTAGGGATATCCCAAAATAACCGATATTTAATTATCATAACGATTGACGGCCGGCAAACGGGATATAGCGATGGGGCAACTTTGAGAGAAACGTCACAATGGCTGCTTCGTTTTGGTGCCTACAACGGCTTGAATCTGGATGGCGGCGGTTCCACGCACATGTGGATTTCCGACGGTGCCGGCGGTGCGGTCGTTCTGAACAGCCCTTCGGAAAACCGCTCTGTCGGGAACCATCTGGGGATCTATGCGGCCCCGCTGCCTCCGCCCCCTTATTATGTCTATGCCGACTTTGAAGACGGCCTGGAAGGGCCGTTCTACCAGACCCTGGGCTATTCCGGCAGCACCACCGGGATCGACGAGGCGGCTTCCACCGCCGAACCGGTCAGCACGGAACACGCAGCGGGCGCCTGGTCGCAGCAACTGACCGTTGTTGATGACCCGGCCGTAAGCGGCGGCTGGCTGGTCCGCCATCTGAGTGCCACAGCCTCCCGTTCCGGCAATACCATCCGCCCGACCACCGGCTGGGTCGGCTTTTGGGCCAAAACCTCCGCCGCCGGTGTGGAAGCGGCTCTGGCCATTGACAATACCAGCAATGTCACCGCCGACCTGGGCGTTCGGCAGGCGATGCCGGCGGATGGCAAATGGCATCTGTATCAATGGAACCTGGAAAACGACGACCACTGGACCGCCTGGCATAACGGGGATGGAATTATTGATACCCCCGATTTTACGCTGGATTCCATCCAGTTCTTCGGGCCGGATACGAATGCGGTTATTTATATCGACGAGGTCAGCCACAACAGCGAGGATTCGCTGGGCTGTTTTGAAGAGATGGCGGGCGACCTGAACGAGGACTGCCGGACGGATATTGAAGACCTGGTGGTATTTGCCCAAAACTGGCTGGCCTGCAATGATCCGGACAATTCCCGGTGTTTTGCCCCCTGATGAGCAATAGAATGATAATTCGTATTCTCGTACAGGTGGACTGGGAAAACCGATCCGTCGGCTAGAGCGAGCGGAACCGCTGGCAGATATGGTCCAGGTGATCCAGCCCCAGCCACATTTCCAGAAAGAGATTTTCCACGGTGTATTTATGGGCTGTTTGGACAGGCTGGGGAAGGAAGCGGGGCCGGTTCTTCATCTCCAGCAGCAGCGGCATGAGGGTTTCCGGCAGATTCCAGGCGGCCAGGACGTCCGCCTGCAGGAGATCCTCACGCACCGGCAGGATGGTGGAGATTTTCGTTACCATCCGCTGGGTGTTGATGCTGAGGAGGCTGGTGAGCAGATCCTGTATGGACTGCACATTTTCCATTTCCGGCATGACAACCGCCATCAGCCCGCCGGCTGCCAGGGTATCCGCCGGGGGATCCGGCAGCAGTCCCACATGCAGATCCGCCCCCAGGCTATGCCGGTACAGTTGGTACTGGTCCAGCCCGTCCAGGGCCATGGCACAGCGATGCTGGGCAAACAGATTGATCTGTTCCACTTTAGCCAGGATGGGCGAGACCTTGCGGGTGTGCAGCAGTTCGAACAGCAGCCGCAGCGCCGGCTCAAAACCCGCCGTATCGAGGGCGTTGATATGGCCGTCTTCCCGATAGAGGCAGGTCCCGCGGTGGGCCATGATGGCCGCCAGATGTTCGTAGGTGGGCCGGAACTGGAAGCCGTAATCGCCGCCGAAGGTCAGTTGCCGGGTGATATTTTCAAACTGGTCCCACGTCCAGCTGGAAGCGGGCAGGGGGATCTGGGCATTGCGGAAGCGGGCTTCGTTCAGATAGAGCAGAATCGGCCAGAAGCCCAGCGGAATCCCCAGCAGGGCATCATCCTGCCGGCACAGATCCAAAAGAACCGCCGGGATTCGGGCTTCCTGAACCAGGGCCGGCGAAAGGGGGGTGCAGGAACTTTTTTGCTGGCGGAAGCAACGGGCATACTCCAGGGGGCAGATGATCAGGTCCACCGCGGAGGTGGTTTGGGAGATCAGCCGCTGAATGGAGTCGCTCTGCTGGAGGTCAAATAGCTGGAGCTGGGTGCGGGGAGGCAAGATATGCATCTCGCTGCACCGCTGCAGCAAATTCATGATATGCGGACTGCTGCAGGCGATCCGTAGATAGGGGGTAATATCCCGCCGGATGGTGACGATGGCGCTGCGGCGTTCGCGGCGGGAGATCAAACCGGTTTGCTCCAGATGCTGCAAAGCGGTCCGGACCGTGGCCCGCGAGGCCTGGAAACGGCGGGCAATCTGCCGCTCGGAGGGCAATTTTTCTCCGGGTTTTAATTTTCCATTGCGGACCTGGGTGGACAGATCTTCGGCGATCCGGCGGTGCATCGGAACTTCCTGGGCCTCGATAGATGATGAATCATTCATAACGACCTCACACTGGTATAATACCGATTGCTTTAAACCTTATCACTTGCCAAATGCTACCCCGCATTGGGGATAATGCATTACAAGCCCAATAGCGAATTGTATATGTTTCTTTTTTTAATTGTACACCTTCTTCCGGTAAGAATCAACTAAATAACCAGAGCCGGGTAAAATTTTAACGGGACAGAGGAAATAACGGCAGTTAGAGGCAAAAAGCAGGAAAGCTGGAGGGAATGTAACGTAAATCTTTAAGAGATAAGAAGATACAATATTCCCCCGCCTGTTTGTACTTTTTCATTTTTTTCTTCCCTCCGGGTTTGTGGGAAAACTATAATAAAATGGAATTACAAAGCGTCAAGTTTGATGCTGGTTAAATATCCGGAAAAGGAATCATTATGCCGATTTACGAATTTGTATGTGAAAAGTGCGGAAACCGTTTTGAGCATCTGAGCTCGAGCATGAGTGACCAGACCGCTCCGCCGTGTCCTGCCTGCCGGGGTAAAACCCGCCGGCAGATCAGCGTATTCTCGGCCCATGCCAACAAAGGAGCCGGGGCCTGCGGCATCCCCGAAAGCGCCTGCCAGATCAATCCCGGCGGCTGCTGCGGCGGCAGTTGCCCCCATTCGCATAAGTAATCAGGATAAAATATCGTAAAAATGGTTGAAGTCGCGGGGGGCGGTACGAAATAATAATGCTTATATTGCCCCGCTTCATTTCCGGTCAAGGCTATTGGAACAATATCAGATGAAAGGAAAGAGAAGGTGAATGCCAAATTTTTTTTACAAAGAGTACCTAAAGGGATTGGCGTGGCTTTTTGTCTGGTATGGTTGGCTGCGATAGCCGCTTTTCCTTTAATTAAGCGGCAACCGGAAGGGTATATTCCGGTTTTGCTGGGTGTATTAGTGGGGCTTATATTCTGTTCATCCAAAGTTCGGGACCGCATCAATGCCCGTTTGGAAAGAATCCCTTCGGTTAGATTCTGGTTGGGGCTTTTAGGACTGGCACTGATCGTCCGTCTTTTTACCCTTCTGATCTGGCCGACCTGGCCGGGTTCTGATGCCGGCATTTATCATGCCAATGCGATAGAATTGCTAGAAACCGGAGGATACCGAGATTCCGCCTTCCAACCACCGGGTTTACCATTTCTATTGGCTGGATGGTATTGGATAACGATTCCTCACCCTGTGGCCGGATATCTTATGAGTATCTTTTTGAGTGTGATGTCGGTAGGACTGATATATGATGTGGCCCAACGATCCTTATCGCCCTTGGCGGCTCGCTGGGCAGCGATCCTGGCAGGAGTGATACCGACTTATATATTTACCGCCGCCCGTACGGATGCTTCCGCATTACTGGTCTTTATATTTTTGCTGGTTGCTGATCTAACGCTGATTTCCCTTCAAAATGGCTGGAAAGGATGGATAACAACAGTGGTTCTGGGCATTTTGATTGGGTATGGTTCTCTGGTTAAACCAATCGTTCTACTCCTTCCCGTAATGCCGCTAATCGTCTGGTGTTCCCTTGGTTTGGGTTTCCGGGCAATTGGTTATACCGCTCTTCTGATCCTGTTAATGGGAGTTGTGATTACTCCTTGGATGATTCGAAATTACCGTGTTCTGGGGGACTGGGTACCGATTTCTACCAATAGCGGATATGTTCTGTATCACGGCAGTAATCCCGAATCTCACGGCTTATGGTCACAACAGAAACCGGCTGGTGTTGAACAGGAGACCGATCCCATCAAAAAAGACCATATCTACCGTCAGGCCGCCTTGCGGTGGATTCGGGAGAATCCCTGGGCCTGGTGTAAACTGATGGTAATCAAACAATCATATATGTGGGGTACTGACAGCACGAATATCGGGGATGCTATCCGGGAAACAATTCCTCCTTTCCTCCAATCTTACTTACGAAAAGGGATCAAGTTTGTATTGAATGGTTTCTGGTCTGCTTTACTGGTTCTGGTTTTTCTGGGCACTCTGCGAACCCGTGTCTGGCAAAATCGTCTGGCTTGGCCTTTGCTGTTGCTGCTGTTTTATATATTTGCCTTACACCTGCTGTTTGAGGTCCAAAGCCGATATCATATTCCTGTCATTAGTGCTCTGCTTCTGGTGGCGGCTGCAGGTTTGGCCGTCGTTGGAGATAAAACAGAAAAAACCAAAACTGGTTTGGCAAGTCGAGCTACCGGCTTATCAGCCAGTGTTCCGCCAGGCGGGCCACATCCGCCAGGTCCACGTCCCCGTCGCCGTCGGTATCGCCCGGCAGGGGGGCCACCTCAATAGCGACCATGGTTGTCGAGTCCGCAATCGCCTCGGCATAGTTCGTCGGGGCCGGCGCCTGGGCCTCGTTAATCAGCAGCATATCTACCCCATAGGGTACATTATATTCCAGGCCGCCGTTGGGAAGGTCCGCCAGGTCGATGATCTCTTCGTTTTTGCTGAAATAGGTGTTATTACATCCTTCCGCCTGAAGAACCCAGACACCTTTTTGTTCCACAGGAGTAATCTGCACAATGAGAAGCTGCGCCATGCTCCAGCCGCGGGCCTGGCCCTCCATATCCGACCCGAATACGGAATAATCGTGGCTGAATTTCATCCGAAAGGTTTCCGGCGGAATCGGGCCGCTGCCTTCCGGGCCATAGAGGGTAAATACAAAATTGTAAAAGGCCGTCACCTTGCTGATCCCGAAGACCGGCGAATCGGGCCATTCCACATCGAAGCGGGCGGTATTTCGCACCTGCCGGATGCCGGCAGAGCCGGCGGCCTGGGCCAGAACCTGGCAGGAGAACTGCTCCGGATACTTCTGGTCAAGCGAAAGATAAATGGGATCCGTGCCGCTGGAGTTGGTATTGGTTTGGTGCATGATTTCATAGAACTCTTCCGGATTTTCCTCCACGCATTGATAGGCGACAAAGTTCGGTTCGGCATAGAATTGCTGCTGATTCAGATCATAGATCACCCCATAGGCACGGACCTGGGCGGAGCCGGATTCCGGCGTCACGCCGTTATATGACTGGATGGGGCCGTTCACCCAATAGGCGGCATCGGACCGCCAGGAAAAATAATCGGGGGAACCGATCTGACTTTTCTCAATGGTAATTTTGACGAGGTTGTCGATTACGACTGCCGTCCCCGATCCGCCGCCGGCCATTGTCCCGACCACATCCACAAAACCGCCGGCCCAGTCGGGATTATTGGAGACCACCACCCGGACATTGAAATCATTGCCGGCCCAGCTCTGCCCGGTATTGGGGTTGTTATCCGCATCGACCAGCCAGATATAGGTCATGCCGGTATCCGGCTCGGCAAAATCCGCCGGGTCCGGGACATTGCCGCGCAGCTCCAGGACAAAGGTCAGGGAACTGCCGTCCTTCTCCACCCAGGCGGCGGTGAGATCCACAAAGGCTTCCACGCCCGGCTGCTCCGGATCGCTAAGCTGGCCGATGATTTCGCCGCCGAACGAGGCTGCCGAACCAAACAGCACCCAAGCCGCCAACACCCCCAAAAAGATTACCTGTTTCATACCTTTTCTTCCTTCCTTTCTTTTGAGACATTTCTTCCATAAAGGGATGTCACAACTTATTTTAACGCAAAATCACCCATTGGTGAAGTCATTCTGAATAAGCCTGGCTGTGAATTTACAAAAATAATATACCCTAAAATGGGGCTTTTTACAAGAAAAATCTTCCCCTTGGTACCCGGATCGGCAATGGGGGGATCCCCGGTAAAACTACTCCAGATAGCCCTCGATCAGGACATCGTCGTCAAAAGACCGAATCTGTACGTCGGCCAGCGTTAGCAGGCTGCCGGAAAGATTCATCTCCGGCAAGCCGGGATGGTCGCCGATAATAATTGGGGCAATATAGGTCATGATTTGATCGGCCAGTTGTTCCCGCAGGAAGCCGCGGTGTACGGTGGGGCCGCCTTCGACCAGGAGCTCGGTGATCCCGCGCCGGCCCAGGTCGTCCAGCACCGCCGGCAGGCTGATTCGTCCCTCTTTTTCCGGCATTTCCACCACCTCGCAGCCCTGATCGACTAGCGTCCAGACCTTGTCCCGCTGATGATGAACCTCGGTGGCCAAGGCATAGACGAGGACCGGCTGTTGGCGGGCGGTACGCACCAGTTGGCTGGTGGGCGGAATCCGCAGGCGGCTGTCGAGGATGGCGCGGATAGGCTGAGGTTTGGCTCGGCCCAGGCGCACGTTCAGCATAGGATCATCCGCCAAAACGGTGCCGATCCCCACCAGGACCGCCCCGCATTGGCTGCGGATTTGGTGGACATGGGCACGCGATTTTTCGTTGGTGAGCCAGCGGCGGGGGGAGCCGGCGGGCCAGGCGAGTTTGCCGTCGATGCTTTCCGCCCACTTCAGTATGACCTGCGGACGGCCGGTTTTCTGGTGCTTGAAAAAGCCGGCGTTGAGCCGCCGGGCCTGGTGTTCACAGCAGCCGGTGATTACCCGGACACCGTGCTGCCGGAGCTGGTCAGCGCCTTTGCCAGCCACTAGGGCACAGTCGTCCAGGGTGGCAATTTCCACCGCCGCGATGCCGGCCTTCACAATGGCCTCGGTGCAGGGCGGGGTTTTTCCGTAGTGGCAGCAGGGCTCGAGGGTAACGAAGAGGGTGGAGCCGGCCGGGTCGTAACCATTTTTCAGGCAGTTAGTTATGGCGTTCACTTCCGCGTGGGCCCGGCCGAATTTCTTATGCCAGCCTTTGCCGATCACCTTGCCATCTTTGACGATAACAGCCCCGACCAGCGGGTTGGGGGCAACGAAACCGGCGCCCTTCCGCGCCAGCCGCAGGGCCTGCTGCATGAATTTATCTCGTTCCTTGTCTGTCATGATACGTTTTCTTTTCGCCCCTGGATTGTATTGGCTTGCCGGGGCTTTTCAATTAAAATTAGTGATGCCCGGTACATGGAAACCGGCGGACAAGAAAGGAAATACGATGAGAATGTGGTGTGAAGCCGGCTGGAAGGTTTGGGGATTGGTGCTGGGGGTGTTGTGGTGTTCCGGCG
>JAKQBU010000550.1 GCA_029573975.1 Planctomycetota bacterium | reverse complement strand
GGCAAGCAGTACGATATCCGGCGGGCGATTGATTTTGCGGAGACGAATCTGACCGGCTGGGATATTATCGAGTATTCGGTGGGATCCGGGGCGCCGGGTGGCATCCATGATCCGGCGTATCTTGCGAAACTGGACGAATTTGCCCACTGGTATCGCCAGCAGGATAAGGTGATCCATGTGAACACCATCACGAATGTCATCAAGCGGCTAAACAGGAATATGAATGGGAACGACGAGTCGTATTACCGGATCCCCGAGCAGCGGGAGCTGGCGGCGCAGTATATGCTGCTGTACCGGATGTCGCTGCCGGCGGGTCTGGACCTGAATCATCAGATTAATGTGGACGAGTCGGCAACGCGGATGATTGTCACCATGCGGGATGCGACCTCCAGGGAATTGCGGCAGATGGATAAGAAGGCCCGGCAGTGGCTGGCGGCGAATGCGCCGGCGAGCATGTATTCGTATGGTTCGGGCTTGTCGATGGTGTGGGCGCATATTTCGGAGCGGAATATCAAAAGTATGCTGTATTCCACGCTGGGCGGGGGGGTGTCGATTTCGCTGGTGCTGATTTTTGCGCTGCGGAGTTTGAAGCTGGGGCTGGTCAGCATGCTGCCGAACGTGCTGCCGGCGTTTGTGGCGTTTGGGGCCTGGGGTTATCTGGCGGGCCAGGTGGGATTGGGGCTGTCGGTGGTAGCGGCGATGACCCTGGGGATTGTGGTGGATGATACGGTGCATTTTGTGAGCAAGTATCTGCATGCCCGGCGGGAGGAAGGGAAGACGGCAGCGGAGGCGGTGCGGTATTCGTACCATACGGTGGGGACGGCGGTCTGGATTATTAACCTGTCACTGGCGGCGGGATTTCTGGTGCTGACGCTGTCGGGTTACAAAGTCAGCTCGGAGATGGGATTGTTATCGGCTTTAACCATCATATTGGCGATGTTTTTTGATTTTCTGCTTACCCCTTCGTTACTCATGAATGTGGAGAAATAAACAGATGAAATGGTATATCGGTATTACGGTATTACTGCTGGCAGGCTGGCCGGCGCCAGTGGGGGCCGTGACGGCGGAAGAGGAAAAGGGAACCGCGATTTTCCGGGAGGCCGACCGGCGGGATGAGGGATTTGAGGATTTTACCGCGGATATGAAGATGATCCTGCGGAACAAGAAGGGGGATGAAAGCATCCGGGAACTGCGGACCAGGACGCTGGAAGGAAAGGAGGACGGGGACAAGAGCCTTTTGATTTTCGATTCTCCCAAGGATGTGCAGGGCAGCGCGTTTCTGTCATACACCCATAAAAAAGGGGACGATGACCAGTGGCTGTATCTACCGGCGCTGAAGCGGGTGAAGCGAATCAGTACCAGCAATCAGAGTGGCTCGTTTATGGGCAGCGAATTTGCGTATGAGGATTTTACCAGCCAGGAGATCGAGAAATACACCTATCAGTGGATCCGGGATGAGGTGTACCAGGAGATGGACTGTTTTGTGGTCGAGCGGTATCCGGTGAACAAGAAATATTCCGGCTATACGCGGCAGGTGGTCTGGATCGACAAGGAGGAGTATCGGGAATGGAAGATCGACTATTACGACCGCAAGGATAAGCTGTTGAAGACGCTGACGGCGGAGGGATATAAAAAATATCTGGACAAACACTGGCGGGCAGGTAAGCTGAGGATGGTCAATCATCAAAATGAGAAGACCTCGGAATTGCTGATTACCAATTATGCGTTTCAAACCGGACTTACGGACGAAGATTTCAATCAGAACAGTTTGAAAAGGGCCAAATGAAGATACGAATCATTGCGACAGGAATTTTGGGAGTGGTCGGCCTGGTGACGCTGGCGCCGGCGGCGGTGGATAAATTTTCCGGGTATGTGGAGCTGGAGGGCCGGTTTTTCTTCCGGGATCCGCTGTATGAGGGGCAGCGGGAGAACAACGGCTCGCTGGCCGTGGAGCCGGAGTATTACCATGAATGGGACAATGGTTCCAGTTTTACCTTTACGCCGTTTGCGCGGGCGGATACGGCGGATACGGAGCGGACGCATTTTGATATCCGGGAACTGAATTACCTGCATTTGGGCGAGGGGTATGAGGTGCGGGCGGGGGTGAGCAAGGTATTCTGGGGGGTGGCCGAGTTTGTGCATCTGGTGGATATTATCAACCAGACGGACCTGGTAGAGCATTTGGATGAAGAGCAAAAGCTGGGCCAGCCGATGGTGCAGTTGTCGCTGCCGCGGGAGTGGGGCGTGGTGGATGTGTTTGTGCTGCCGTGGTTTCGGGAGCGGACGTTTCCGGGCGGCAAGGGGCGGTTGCGGACGGAGCCGGAGGTGGATGTGGACCATGCCCGGTATGAGAGCGGAGCGGAAGAGCATCATCTGGATCTAGCGGCGCGGTATAGCCATACGATTGGGGACTTTGATTTCGGGATATACCAGTTTCGCGGGACAGGGCGGGAGCCGACGCTGCTGCCGGAGCTGGATAAGCACGGCAAGCCGACTTTGATTCCGTATTATGAACAGATCAATCAGACGGGACTGGATATGCAGTTGGTGACGGGGCAGTGGCTGTGGAAGCTGGAGGGGCTGTACCGGACGGGGCAGGAGGAGAATTTTTTCGGCGGGGTGGGCGGTTTTGAATATACCTTTGTCGGGGTGTGCCA
The DNA here is from genome assembly GCA_029573975.1 of Planctomycetota bacterium. The sequence goes on along the minus strand of JAKQBU010000550.1, from coordinate 2,563 downwards.
GAGCAAGCTGGATGTGGGATTGGTGGGTGAATATGCCTATGACACCCGCTGCGATGAGGCGACGACGGTGTTTCAGAATGATGCGATGGCCGGGCTGCGGCTGACGCCCAATGATGCGGCCAGTACGGAATTTCTGTTGGGGTATATGAAGGATACGCAAAATTCATCCAGCGCGATGAGTCTGGAGGCGAGCCGGCGGTTTGGGGAGAACTGGAAGCTGTCGCTGGAAATCTGGGGATTCTTTGACGTGGCAAGCGAGGATCCGCTAGCCGCTATCCGGCAGGATGATTTTATCCGCGTGCGGCTGGCGTATTATTTTTAATCGTGCGGTTACGAGAGTTTGCGGATGAGGCGGGGGCCGAGCCGGCGGACGAGGGAGATGGGCAGTTTTTTCCAGCAGGCGACCATGAGGCGGAATTTTTGGCTGTCGGGGGTGAGGTCGGGCAAGTTTTGGCCGTCGGCCAGGAGGAATTGCCAGTAGAGAGGGATTTCGTGGGCACCCCACTGTTTTTTGAACATGTGGGTACCGGAGTCGAGGGTGCTGCGGCCGAAATCGAAGCAGGGGGCCTTGATGCGGGTGGCGTAGGCGAGCATGGACCAGTAGAGCTGCATGTTGGTATTGAGGTTTTTGAAACGCCAGTGGGTGCCGGACCAGGGGACGCGGAAGGCCTTGGCGTCGGTCAAGGTGAAGCTGGCGGCAACGGCCTGGCCGTCGAGATAAACAGAAAAAAGTCTGGTTTGGGTGGGAAATGCCTCCAGGATGAGCTGGAAAAACCGCCGGCTGTGAGGCGGGCTTCCCAGGTCGCGCATATTGAGGGAATAGACATCGTAAAAGTCGTCCAGCAGTTCCAGGCCGCCTTCTTTAACCTGGAGATTGGCCTGCTGTACCTTGCGTACTTTATTGCGAACCTTGGTTGAGAATTCCTGCCACAGAGTCTCTTTATCCAAGGGCAGGGGAAGCTGCATGGTGATTTTGTCGGTACGAACGGGGATGGACTGGCCCATGGGCTGCAGATGCCGCAGTTCCACCCAGTCGGCCTTTTGCTGCATGAGGAGTTCACGCGACTTTTCGAGAATGGCGTAGGCGGCACGATCGTCAAAGGTTAGGATTCCTGAGGCGTCGAAATAGGGCAGGCTGCACAAGTGATGGCCGAAGAGTGTACTTTTTTGTGCGACCAGTTGGAGGATGCCGGTGATTTCTCCGCGGCAGCGGGCGGTGAGATAGAAGGGTTGGTTGCCATAGGCCTGGTGCATGATTTGGCCCCAGGCCGGATGGTGATAAATGGTATGATCGGGATGTTTGGCAAGAAACTCATCCCATTGGGGCAACGGGCTGGCGACTTCCACCTGGCAAATTATGGATGTATCTTGGTTTTGCGGATCAGGCATTCTGGCAGCTTTCTATAAAACATGAAACGAGCCGAAACACCGGCCAGTATAACAGAAAATTTGCCTGGCGAAAGCATTTGCATCTGTTATTCAGGGATGCAGGCATTATCACAGTTTTGATTCTGAGGATCGGTGCAGAAGAGCCATTGGCTGGTAAAGGCGGCGAAATCCACGATGTCGATACAGCCGCTCTGGTCGAAATCCAGTCCGTCGCACCAGTTGTTGTCGGGACCGCAATCACAGCGGAGCCAGTTGTCGAGAAGGTTCGAAAGGTCCGATAAATCAATGGAGCAGGATTGGTCGAAATCGGCCCAGAAGTAACAGAAATCGCCACACGTAAGGCAGAGATTATCACACAAGTCTTCGGCTTCCTTGACGCAATACTGGTCCCACCCGTCAATGCAACAGGGGGGATCTAGTTCACAGACCAGGAAGCAGCAGGATTCGTTTTCGCAGCCGGGACTGGAATGAGTATCACAGCAATCCCATTCACCAGGACAGGCATACTGGACACATTGGAGATTCTCGCAGAGTTCATAGGCTAGTTCGACACAGACAGTATCCCAGTTATGATTTGGATCGCAGCAATAGGGACTTACGGCACAGACGCTATCACAGCAGGATTCATCCTGGCAGCCTGGTGTGTCGTGTATGAGACAGCAGTCACCTTCTCCGGGGCAGTTTTGTGCCTGGGCAACGAGGGCCGGTATGGCTGTGAAGAGAAGGATCGCAGGCAGATAAATCGCCATTTTATGAGTGATGATTTCCATTGCTATTGAGCCTTATATTATTATAAAAATCGAAGTGATTCCATATATTTATTTTAGGCGCAAAAAAACTACATGGATTTACCTATACGGAATATCGGGTGGGGAGGAATGCCAGTTGAGCTGTATGGCGGGGGATTTTGTTAATTTGGGACGGATAGATATGATGTAGAAAGTAAACGCAGAGGCATCCGGATAAAAACCATAAAAAAAGGAAAAAATATAAACAGGGCCCTATATTTTTCCTATGTAACGGTAAGAGCTAGTTTTATGAACTAGTCCACGAAATCTTGTAAGTCGCAACCAAATTTCATAAAAAGGCATTATTTTGAAGAAGATACACAACCGGTAGTGTAGCAAAAATGTTTGTATATACTATCTATTTACCCTATATTTCCCAAACGTTA